>NVWO01000002.1 GCA_002746255.1 Rhodospirillaceae bacterium
GGGTAGCGTTTCTTGGGGATGGGCCGCTGATGCGCGCCATGCTGGATGCGGGCGCGGACCCGAACGTGCAGGCGGCGGACTATGATGGCCGCGTGACACCTCTCATGATGGCCGCGTGGCTGGGCTTTCAAGAAGGCGTTGGGTTGCTCCTTGCACATGGTGCGCGCGTTGATGTCCGGGATGGGAATGGCGAGACAGCGCTTTTTTGGGCCGCCGCCTCGGGCCAGACGAGGGTTCTTCGCCAGCTGCTTTTTGCGGGTGCTGTGGTCAATCGTCGAAACCACGCCGGCCAGACGGCGCGCGCGATCGCAGAAGAGGCCGGGCAATTGGCGGCCATACGCCTGTTAAGCAGCTTGGCGGGCGGCTTTAGGCGCGCGCGCAATCGGACGGCTTTTCCAAAATTCGTTCCATCAGGGCATCTTCAAGAAGGGGGTGGCCTGCGAGATGGGTCGCAACCAGAAATTCTGTTTGTGCGTCTGCGGTGGCGGCTGCGACCTCTTTATGCAGGTCTTTCAATAAGTTACCTGAAAACAGAAAACAAGGAACGACCAGAATTCGGGCGGCCCCGGTCTGCCTCGCAATTTCCAGGCCCGCCGCCACGGAAGGCTCGGTCAGCCCGCTGAAAGCGGCGAGCGCGCCCATAAAGCCATGGCTTTCCTGAAGACGGGCGGCCATTTTTTGGTAAATTTCTCCGGCCCGTTCCGTTGCCGTGCCACGGGCGACGAGAAGAAGAAAACTTTCCGCCCGCTTTACAGGTTTGGCCCCGGCTTCGGCCTCACAAATGCGGCTATCGACGATGGCGAGAATTTTTTCGTCACTGTTAAGGCCGCCACCCAATCCGCTGCCCAAACCGCCGCCCAAACCGCCGCCCAAACCGCCGCCATAGTGCAGCCGGAGGTCTGGGTGGCTCGCGCCGAAATCGCGAAGAAGGGCGGGAATGTCTTTTGCGGCATGCTTGCCTTCGAAAAGCGTCAGCGCCACGGCATGGATTTCCCGGGCGCCTTGGGCGCGCAGATTTTCCAGGCCTTGGGCGATGGTTGGCTCGGCAAATTCAAGAAAGCCGTAGCCGATCTGGCGATCGGGAAGACGGTTACGCAGCCGGGCGACGAGCGCATGAAATTCCTTAAGGGCTTCGCAATTCCGGCTGCCGTGACCGCAGAGAAAAATGGCAGGTTTTTTGTTCATGGCGTCACGATTTGTCCCGATTTGTGGGGGCGTTGTTTCTGTAGGGCCCGTTGCGGCATTGGCGTCGCGGCATTGACGTCGCGGCATTGACGTTGTGGTGGCGGCAGCCCATGTTACCTCATGCCAATGGTTCTTTTCGGGAACAGTCCCGATTCCCTGTTTTTTCTGCTGATTGCGTTGGCCGTCAATGCGCTTTTCGGTGGCCGCTGGTTTTCCTTTCTCCGGTCGTTCCATCCGGAAGTTCTTTTCGGACGCCTGGCAGACGGGTTCGACCGCCGCCTCAACCGGGCGAAGCGCAGCGAACGGAACCGTATCCTTCGTGGCGGGCTTGTCGTCTTTGTGCTGGGGGGTCTTGCCGTCGTTCTTGGCGTGGTCCTTCTCGATTTTGCGGCGCGGGCGGCGTTCGGGCGGTCGATTGAAATCCTGCTTCTCGCCGTTCTCATTCCTTTGCGGCCGGTTTTCGACGAAGGCCGGTCCCTTGCCCGCGCTCTTAAAGGGGAGCGTTTTTTGCCCGCCGCGTTTCCTTTTCTGGCGGGCGTGACGAAGGGCGATCGGCATCGCTATGCCCGCCTTGGTATCGAAAACCTGGCAATGCGTTTTGGCAAGGATGTCGTCGCCCCCATTTTCTGGTTTATCCTTTTAGGCCTTCCGGGTGTGTTTCTTGCGCGCGCGGCGCGCGTGCTTGGCCAGCGCCTTGGCGATGGCTCCGCCCGCCATCTGGCCTTTGGTTTTGTTCCCCGGCGGTTCGATGCCGCCCTTTGCCTGATTCCCGTTCGTCTGGCGGGACTTTTTCTGGTGGCGGCGGCGATCTTCACGCCGAGAGCAAAACCGGTCCAAGGCTTTCGCGTGTTGAAGGGCGAAGGGGGCGGTGCGTTTGATCTTCATGCCGGCTGGCCCGTAGCTGCCATGGCCGGCGCGCTGGATTTGGCACTGGGTGGCCCGGGGTCCGGGAAGGAGGGCCGGCCGGGCGCGTCTTGGGTTGGTAGCGGCCGCGCGCGCGCCGGCGTTTTAGACCTTCACCAAGCCCTTTACCTTTTCGCCGTGGCGGCCTTTCTTCTTTTTGGCCTGATGGCGGCCCTTGCCATCGCCGTCTGAGCCCTCGCCGTCTGAGCCCTCGCCGTCTGAGTCCTCGTCGTTTAAGTCACCGCCGTTTCAGTCGCCGCCGTCTGATTGTTTCAGCAACGTGCCGTTGCAATGGCGTACAGCCTCTCAATGTCGAGATTTGCTTCGAGGTGGTCGGCCAGCTGGTTCAGGGTCTGATCGATTTGGCGTTCGTAATTTACGCGGCTTCGTTCCCTTGGCCGGATGCGGTTGAGAAAAGCGTGGCGGAACGAATCTGCGGAAAACAGGCCGTGAAGATAGGTGCCGAAGATTTGCCCGTCTGCGGATTGAGCCCCTTCCGGCTGGCCATCCAGCTTGAAGACGGGGCGTGCAAGGGCGTCCCCCTTCGAGATGCCGAGATGCATTTCATAGCCCTGGACCGCCTCACCGCTGGCGATTTCAATGCCGGCAATGGCATGCAGCCGTTTTTCGCGATCCAGCACGGTTTCGCAATCGAGGAAGCCAAGCCCGGGTGCGTCCCCGCCTTCGCCTTCCATGGCGTGGGGGTCGTGGACGTGCCGGCCCAACATCTGATAGCCGCCGCAGATGCCAAGAATTTTGCCGCCATGGGCGTAATGGGCGTGCAGGTCTTCTTCCCAGCCCTGGGCGCGCAGGAAACGCAAATCGGCCAGGATCGATTTTGTGCCGCCAAGAATGACAAGATCGGCGCCCTTTGGCAGGGGGGCTCCCGGCGGCACGATTTCAAGGCTGACATCGGGCTCGGCGAGAAGCGGATCGAAATCGTCGAAATTGGCCATCCGTGGCAGCACGGGCACGAGAATGCGGATGCGCTTCCCCTCGCTTTCCCGGTAGACGCTTAAGGGCAGGGCATCTTCCGCCGGCAGTCTTTTGGCCGCGGAAAAAAAGGGGACGATACCAAAACACGGCCAGTGTGTGCGCGCTTCGATAATGGCAACGCCATCGTCGAACAGCGTCACATCGCCGCGGAATTTGTTGACGATAAATCCCTGGATACGGTTCCGTTCCGATGGCGTGATGACGTCGTTTGTGCCGACGATGGCGGCGATCACGCCGCCGCGCTCAATGTCGCCGACCAGCACGACCGGCACATCGGCGGCTTCGGCGAATCCCATGTTGGCGATGTCGCCGTGGCGCAAATTTACCTCGGCCGGGCTGCCCGCCCCTTCAACCAGGATAAGATCGGCCTCTCTGGAGAGTTTGGCAAAACTTTCCAGCACGAATGGCAAAAGGTCCGGCTTTTTTTCCTGATAGGCGCGGGCCTCCGCGTGGCCGGCAATTTTTCCCTGAATAACGATCTGGGCGCCGGTGTCCGTTTCCGGCTTCAGGAGAACCGGGTTCATGTGAACGCTGGGGGGGATGCCTGCGGCGCGCGCCTGCAACGCCTGGGCGCGTCCGATCTCGCCGTCCTCGACCGTGACGGCGGCGTTGTTCGACATGTTCTGCGGCTTGAAGGGCTGAACGTTTAGCCCGCGCCGGGCAAAGACGCGGCAAAGCCCGGCGACGAGAAGCGTTTTGCCGACATCCGACCCGGTTCCCTGGACCATCAGGGCCGGAACGCGCCGGACGCTATTTTCCGGCAAGGGTGCCCCGCAGCGCGTTCGCACCGGCGTTGCTGGCGGTATTCTCCAGAACAATTTTTTTAGGCGTCGCGTCTTCGCCGTAATAGAGCTTGTTCCAGGCATCGCGTGCATAGATTACGGTGCCTTCACCGGCGACGCCGCCAAACAGCCCGACCGCGCGGGAAAAGGCGATGATGTCGGCGTTAAGATTGGTTGTTGTGGCGCCTTCGATGCCGGCCCCCACCGGCCCCACGGCAAAGCTGGCATCGGCGCCAAGCTTTACTTTCGAATTGAGAACGGAATCAAGCCCCCCATCTGTCAGCACGATCAGCAGCACCTCGGCATCCTGCGCGCCGAATTGCAGCCCAAAGCTGGCACCGGCCATCGTGTAGAAGGCGGGGTCGCTCCACTCGCCCGCCGCGTTCTTGACAAGAAGCACGCCGTTGCCCCCCTCGGCCCCGAAAAAGAAGCCGGCCTTGAACAGGGAAGGCACAATCAGGACTGCCTTTGCCTTTTCCAGATATTTCGGCACTTGCGAGAATAATTTATCTTCCAGTATGCGCGCCACCGTGTATTTGGCGTTGTCGATCAGTTCTTGCTGATCGGATTCCGCTTTTGCCGGGGGGGCACCCGCAGTGAAGATCGCGAACACAAAAAGAAACACGGGCAATAAGAAAATATTTTTTGGCATTGGATCGCCCTCCGGGCTACGGGGAAAAATTTTCAGGGGACGCCATGATGGGCAAGGGCGTCGGGTTTTTTGTTGACGCAGCCAATATGCCAGCTGCCATTTTTAGGGTTGGCGTCGTGGCGGAATTCCATTTGCGTAAGGGAAAGGTTTTCAATGCGAAAGTAAACGGAACGTTCCGGCGCCAGGCCAAGGGCATGCCCGATGGCGGCACGGATCGGCCCGCCATGGGAGATGGAGACGATGTCGCGGCCCGCATATTCCCCGGTCAGTTTTTCGATGCCGGCAATCACGCGTGCGCGCATCTGGAAAAAGCTTTCGCCGTTTGGCGGGGTCACGTCGAGGGGGGTAAACCAGACCGGATGGCCGCCGCTGATGTCGCGGATTTTTTCGTAGGTCAGGCCCTGCCAGTCACCAAAGCTAAGTTCGCCCATCGTTTTGGCAATGTGCGCGCATGCGGGCTGAAACCCCTGGGCGCAAATGGCATCCGCTGTTTGCTTGGTGCGGCGCAGGGCGGTTCGCACAAGGACCGCGTTTTGTGGCAAATGTTCCGCCAGCGCGCGGAAGGGCGCAGGGTTTTCGGTGTCGACGGCGACGTCGATTGTGCTTCCATAAACGCGGCCATCGTGACCAAGGGCCTTGGCGTGGCGCACCCACCACCAGCGGGTGGTTTGGGTCATCGCTGCCTCAGGCTGTAAAAAACAGGTAATAGCAAGGCGTTGTCCATTCCACCCTTAAGTTGTCTAGCCCCGTTATAGGGCAGTTTTTCCGATCCTACAATTTCACCCGCTTATTCGCCGATTTGAAGAAGCAGGCCGCGAATGCGCGCAATGCGGAAGGCGGCAAGAAAAACGGCGATGCTGCCGCCGAGGTAGAACATGTTTAGGCCGATTGCCCAGGCAAGGTGATCCCAACGGAAAGATTTGTCGAACATCACGGCCCGCATGCCTTCGAAGACGTGGGAGGAGGGAAGCGCGTAGGCCAGTGGTTCCAGCCAGTCCGGCAGCACCGCGACCGGATAGTAAATGCCGCTTAAAGGCGCAATCGCGAAAATCGCCAGCCAGGCAAGGCTTTCCGCGCCGAGCCCATAGCGAAGGATGATGGCCGAGACAAGCAGGCCGATGGCCCAGCCCATGACCAGCAAATTCACAAAGAAGGCAAGCAGGGGCAGCCCCAGATCGAAGATGGAATAGTGGTACAGCAGGCTTGCCAGAAAGGCCGCTGGGATAACGCCGATCAGCGTGCGCAGCAGGCTTGTCATCAGAAGCGAGGCGATGAATTCCCAGGGACGCAGTGGGCTGACGAAAAGCTGGCCCAGATTGCGCGACCACATTTCTTCGAGAAAGGAAATTGAAACGCCGATCTGGCTTCGGAACAGCACGTCCCACAAAAGCACGGCGGCAATCAACGCGCCGCTGGCCTGCATCAGCCAGGAACTATGCGTCAGAAAAAACTGGGTAATCAGTCCCCAGAGGACCATCTGCACCGTTGGCCAATAGGCAAGCTCCAGAACGCGTGGCCAGGAACCGCGCAGCAGATAGAGATAGCGAAGCAAAAGAGCCGTGATGCGCTGCCACGAAAAGGAGGGGCCGGACGCCATCATGCGTTGCGTGGCGGCGCGCATTTGTCACGCGCGATTTTCAGGAACACTTCTTCAAGGCCGCCCGCGCCATAGCGTTCGATCAGTGCCTTGGGGCTTCCCTGATCGACGATGCGCCCATTTTGCAACATGATGGTCCTGTCGCAGAGCCGCTCCACCTCGGCCATGTTGTGCGAGGCAAGCAGGATGGTTGCGTTTGTCTCCCTGCGGTAACGTTCCAGATAGCCGCGTACCCAATCCGCCGTATCCGGGTCGAGGGAGGCGGTCGGCTCATCAAGAAGCAGAAGGGCGGGCGTGTTTAACATGGCCTTTGCAAGGGCGACGCGTGTGCGTTGGCCGGAAGAAAGGCTGCCGATGGGTCGGTGCAGAAAATCGCCAAGATCAAGGTCCTGGGCAAGGGTTGCAATGCGTTCGCCGGCATTTTCAACGCCGTAGAGCCGGGCATAGACCTTCAAATTCTCGGCGGCGGTGAGCCGGCGCGGCAAATCGACGTAAGGTGAGGAAAAATTCATCCTTGGCAGCACGCGGTAGCGATGTTTTGCCATGTCGGTGCCAAGAACGCGTACCCGGCCACGGGTCGGCAGAAGCAGGCCAAGCAGGATGGCCAGGGTCGTCGTCTTGCCGGCACCGTTGCTGCCAAGCAGGCCCATCGTGGTGCCGCATTCCACGGTGAAGTCGATGCCGTCAATGGCGCAAATGCCGCCATAATATTTTGTGAGGCCTTCGACCTCGATGGCTGTTTTCATCATCCTGTAAGTAATCAATTCTGCGACCGTTCTGGCAAGGGGGATTTCCAGCCTTGCCAGTCGGGGGCCGGGGTTTCATAGTCCCAGCGGAGGGATCATGGCGACAGAGGCCAAATGCTATTTGCGCAATCCGGCGGTCAGCACCACGGCGGTTGAATCCGACCTTTTCCTGGTCGAGCCGGAGGGGCAGGACGTCTATTATTTAGACGCCGTTACCAGCGGAATCTGGCGGCTTTTGGAAATGCCCCATGACCGCGAAGCCATTTTTAGCATCTATTCGCAAGCCTTTCCAGATGTGGGGCATCGGAAAATTGCGGACGATATTACCACCGCCCTCGACGACATGATCCAACGCGGGCTTGTCGTTAGGGTTCCTGAAAGGCCTGGGTCCGAAAAATCCGATCCGTAAGGTAGGAGAGAAACGTCTTCTTCCCGATCTTCAAATCGACATCCGCTTCCATGCCGGGCTGCACAGGTCTTTCCTCCGGCCGATTGCCGAGATAGTTCCGCGACGTGCGAATGACGACGGGAAAATAGGAAGCGCCCCCGTCCGGCGGCACCAGGGCGGTTGCCGCCACTTGTTCGACGATGCCGTCAAGGCTTCCGTAACGAAGGAAATCATAGGTGCGGAATTTTATCCGCGCCTTTTGTCCGACCGAGACATAGCCGATGTCCTGGTTTTGCACCCGGGCCTCGATGATGAGGCGGTCCGTCGTCGGCACAAGGTTCATCAGGGGCTCGTTTTTTCCAATTGCCTGGCCGACGCTGGTGACATGCAGATTTTGAATGATGCCGGCGACCGGTGCGGCAATCCTCAGGGATTTTCGCCGGGCTTTTAATTGCGTCAGGGTGCGGAAGGTCTGGTCGTGCTTTTTCTGGGTGGTGGCCAATTGGTCCAGGGCATCGGCGTGCTGTTTATGATCCAGGCTTTTGCGGCGCTCTTTCGCCTCCGCCAGGGCTGCGAAGGCGGCGATTAATTCTTCCCCGGTTTTTGCTACGGCACCTTCCGCCTCGGCCCGTTGGCGTTGAATGGAAAGGTAGCGCAATTTCGGAAAATAGCCTTTTCCGGCAAGTTCGCCGACGGCCGTTTCCTGTTCTTTCAGGATGGCAAGGCTGCCCCTCGTTTCCACTCTCTTTCGTGCCAGGATTTTCACGTCGCTATAGCGCTGTTCGATGATGCGTTCGGCGATTTGCCGTTCGCTTTTCAGGGCCTGCAAATGGGAATTGAAAAGACGGCTTTGCGCGCGGGTAAGATCGGGGCGCGCGTCGGCCAGGGTGGCATCGAATTTCGGCTTTGCGCCGTCGGCTTCCGCCTCAAGGCGGGCGATTTCAGCGACAAGATTTTGCCACTGATCCGTTAGATGTGCGCTTTCTTCATCCAGGGCGGCGGCGTCGAGTTCGAGAAGAAGCTGTCCGCGTTTGACGGTGTCGCCTTCGCGAACATGGATGGCAGCGACGCGCCCCCCCTCCAGGTGGTTGATGGTTTTGATCCGGCCAAAAGGCCGCACGACACCGGACGCATTGGCCATTTGTTCGACGGTGCCAAGGCTTGCCCAGACCAGGGCGATGCCGAAAAACAGGGCAATTGTAAAAAGAAGCGCACGCGCCAGCGGCGCGGGTTCGGCATCGAAGGCCGCCACGGACGCGGGATGAAATTCGGAAAAATTGCGCCAGCGCCGCTTCATGATGACGTTTCCTTTGCCAAGGTCGCCAGACGTTCGCGCACCACGTCGATCATTTCTGCGCGCGGGCCAAAACCTTCGATCCGCCCATCGACAAGAAGGGCGATGTAATCGGCAATCGACGCGGGCGTCAGGCGGTTCGTCAGCAGCAGGATGCTGTGCCCTTTTGCCGTTTGACGAAGTTTGCGAAGCAGGGCTTTTTCGGCGGCCGGGTCGAGGGCGTTTGTCGCCTCGTCGAGAAGAAGAATTTTTGGATTCCGCACAAGCGCGCGTGCGACGCAGATCATCTGCGTTTGCCCGGCGGAAAGGTTCTGCCCGTTCTCGCCAAGGCGTGTGTCGTAGCCCTTGGCAAGGCGCTGGATGAACCCGTGGGCGCCGACGAATTTTGCGGCCGTGACGGCGCGTTTCATTGGCACGCCGCGAAGGCCGAAGAGAAGGTTGTCACGAACCGAGCCGGAAAAAATCTGATTTTCCTGAGGCACCGAGCCGATTTGCCGGTGCAGCGCCGCTGGTGAGAGATGGGCGATATCGGTTTCGTCGATGAGGATGCGTCCTTCTGAGGGCGCGTAAAGTCCCTGTAGAAGTTTTGCAAGGGTGCTCTTCCCGGACCCTGCCGGACCGACGATTGCAACGATGCTTTCCTTTGGGAGTTCAAGCTGGATGCGGTCGAGAACCGGGGCCGCATCGGGCTCGTAACGAAAACTCAAACCCTCAAGCCGCAGACTTCCCGCAAAGGCAGGCGGTGCCGGCGCGATGCCGGACGCCTCTTGCTGTGCGGGCTTGAGAAATGCCGCCAATTCGCGAAAGGCGTGGCGTGTTTCCTGCAACTGGTTCCAGGCTGCGACGGTTTGGCGTACAGGCGCCAGGGCGCGCATGGCCAGCAGGTTCGCAGCAACCAGCGCGCCGATGCTTAACTCGCCATCAATGACCAGTCTGGCGCCGAAAAAGACGATCGCCAGCGCCGTTATCTGTTGCAACAGGGCGCCTGCGGCATTGGCGATGGCCGTAAGGTTGCCGGCCCGGAACCCGGTTGTCGCGGTCGCCGCCACATGTTCTTCAAAGCGGCGTTCGATTTCCGGTTCCAGCCCAAGGGATTTCACCGTTAAGGCGTTGCGCAGGCTTTCGAGATAGGCCGATGAGCGTGCGGCAAGCGCGTGAAAGCGGTCCTCGTAAAAACCGCGCTGCATGCGATGCAGGACAAAGGAAAGCAACGCGAATATCGGCAGCGCGATCAAGGCAATGGTGCCAAGCGGGGGGCTCAGAAAAAAGAGAACGGCGAGGAAGGGCAGGATAAAAAGGTGATCAACCAGAAGGATTGGCGCCGACCCGGCGAAAAAATCCCGCACCGCATCGATCTGGCGCAGGCGCTCGTTCATCCGGCCTGCCGGGGCGGTCTCTAAAATCCGATAGGGGAGATTGAGGACGCAACGCATAGCCTCGCCGCCGAGAATGGCATCGAGGCGGGCGCCAGTGTGGCTAACGATGTAACCACGGATGCCACGCAGCGCGGCGTCGAAGCCATAAAGCGTCAACATGCCGATGACGAGCACGTTCAACGTGTCCAGAGCGGCCTGGGCAATCACCTTGTTGTAAACGGTCATGACGAAAAGTGGTGTTGCCAGGGCAAAAAGATTGACCATGGTAGAGGCCAGCAGAATTTCGAAAAAGACGCGCCGAAAGCGGCCGCCGATAAGTCGGCGAAGCATGCTCGTTTCCGATCGGTCCGGGGCGGGGGTCAGAAGCAGGATGTCTTCCGCGTCGCCAGGTGCGTCGCCATGCGGCTCGGTTCGGGTTTTGCCGGTGGCGGGATCGAACAGGAAAAAAGCATCGCCGCGCCGTTCCAGCAGTAGGGCTTTTGCCTCACCCCCGGCGCCCAGGCACAAAAAAGGCGGGCGCAGATGCGTGCGACGGCCGCGCATTTTTCTTGTGCGATAGCCAAGCCGTTCGACCGCGCGCGCGAAGTCTTTTGCCGTGGCTCCCTCGCGCCGGCGCGGCAAGAGGGCCTGCAAATCGGCGATGTCGAGAGGTTTTCCGGCGTGGATGCCCAGCGCCCGAAGCGCGCTGAAAAAAGGATCGGCCTGGGCGACCGGCTTTTGGTCTCCCGTCCCTCCGGCCTTCCCTCTGGCCTCGCCGCTTCGCGGTGGGTGCAATCCGGTGTCCCTTGGCACGCTATTCGACCACGTTGTTTAGGTTGCGGTTCTGCGTGGCACGTTGCCTGCACACCATTTTAATCCAAAGCACGGTAGAGGCTTTTTTAGAAACAATCCAGAAACCGAACACTTAAACCGAAGCCTTTCGGCTATGTGGCGCTGTGCGCGTGGCGCGGTGGGTTGGGAAATTCTTAAGGAATTTTGCCGAGGATTGAACCCTGTCTTGAAAGGGCGAATTCGGCGCAACCTATTGAGAAAACGTCTTTTTTTTAAACGCTTTGCCGTGTGGAAAGCTTTTTGATTTCCTGCGCGGCGGCGGTTCTGGTAGGCTTTGGCATGGCTGGCGTAATTTTCACGGCAAGGGATTGGGCAGGATATTGGCCCCGGCAGGCGGTTGCCGCCGTCTTTTTTGCCGGTGTTCTCCTTGTCGCCGCGCCCCTTGGCGCCCAAGAGAGCACGGAAGCCACGACGGAAGCCAAGACGGACCCTGCGCCGCCGGCACCTGAACTATCGGCTTTGGAGCGGGCCGCCCTGGTCGGCGCCGTAACCGGCACATCGGATGGTCTGAAGGCCCTGAACGACCTGCTTACCGAGGGCGACGCCGGTACGGAAGAAATCAAGACGCGCGCAAAGTCTTTGCTGCAGCAATTGAAAGACGCCGGTTTTATCGAAGATGCGTCGGCAGTGATGACGGCGGCCGATCGCATCATTCAGGCGGCTGTCTCGAATGTCGGCGGTGGCGCCAAGATTGTGGAATTTTCTCCCAGCAACAGCTTCGTGCCGCCGGACAATGTCATCGCACTGGATTTCGGACCGGCTGATGGGCATCTGGCCCCAGGGTTCGAGCGGGTAACAAACCAGGATCCCCGCATTACGGGGGGAACGGCGGACGGGCTGCAGGCCATTCGCCGTCCGGGCCAGGACGGGTTGCAGTCAGACGGCCTGCTCGGCGTGAGCAGACTCAAGATAAAGATGACGAAGACCGGGCGCTGGCGGATTATTCTTATGACCGAGGCCGTTGGCGAAGGCGGCTCTGTGACGGCGCCGTTCGGCGCATCAATCATCGTGAACGGGGTGGAAATTCCGATTTCGGTGGCCTTGCCGGACGATTGGGTGCGGATTGCGCGTCTGAAGGAGGGCGGCAGGTCGGTTGCCGAGGTTTTCGATCCGGGAGATGGGTCGCCGTCTGCCCGCTTCGTCGGCGGTATTATCATTCTGGAGGTCGATATTCCGGGCAACGTGCTTGAGATTGCCTTCAATGCCAAAAATGACAACGGCGTCCAGACCTATTTGACGGGCGCGATTTTCGAACCGGCGGACCAGGAAAGCATTCTCGACCTGCCGCCGGAAGCGGAAGATGCTATCTATTCGGACGACAAGCGCCTGCTGGCCGAAGCCGATGTTGGTTTGCTGGTGGCCGAGATCGTTGCCGAACTTGTGCCGGAAGCCGGGGATGAGAAAAAAATTGAGCTACTCGACCTGCCGGAGCCAATCCTTGAGGATGAGCGGCTCGCAAGCCCCAGCTGATTTGAAGCCTCGCGATTTTTTATACGGTGGCGGCGGACGTGAAAACGCGCGTGGGCGACGTGTGCCCGGCGGGCTTCGCCGGGTGGGGGCGGTCCTTTTGGGGCTGCTTGTCGCGATCGGTTTTCCCCCGGCTCTTGCCCAGACAGCAAAAGAGGATTCGGTGGCGAAGCGCGCGCGCGCCGATTACGATCCGCTGGGCGTCGAGTCACGGGATTTGCTTGCCCGGCTGGGCATTCCAGCCAATCCTGCGACGGGCAGTTTCCTGATTTTTCCCAAGTTCAAAATGGGTGTGGAACATGACGACAATATTTTTCGCATCGAAGAGGACGTGCGCTCCGACAGCATTCTTCGCTTCCAGCCTTCCGTCCGCGTCAAGTCGGATTGGGACAACCACGCGCTAAATTTCAGTGCGGGTGCCAATGTCGGCCGCTTTAACGAAAACGGCAGCGAAGATTATGAAGATTATAATTTTGGCACGTCGGGCAGGGTGGATTTGTCGGAACGGACGCGGCTAGGTGCCGGCATCGCTTTTTCAAAAGCACATACGGCGCGAAGCTCGCCCGATGACAGCGGACTGGGCGTTCCGCTGACGGAAAATGTCGAAACCACATATAATTTGAACGCGGCCTTTAAAGGCGAGCGCTTTTCCTTTCGCCTTGTCGGGAAAGCCGAGATTATTGATTTCGACGATGCTGGGCCAATTAACAATGACGATCAGGATCGCGCAGAATATGAGGGTCGGTTCCGGGTCGGTTATGAATTTGTTGTTGGCACGACTCTCTTTGTCGAACCCCGGTACAACATTGTTGAATATGACGACACGTTTGACGATAGCGGGCTGCAACGCAGCGGCGGCGGCTATGAAGTGCAGGGCGGGTTTTCCTGGGATATTTCGGGCGTTACGTTTCTGGAGCTTGGTGCCGGTTTTCTTCAGCAAAAACGCGACGACACGCGTCTTAAAACGATCGATGGCATTTCTTTCAGCGGTGATTTTATCTGGAATGCGACGGATCTGATGACCCTTACGAGCCGCCTGTCGCGATCGGTCGAGGAAACGACGATTCTTGATGCTACCGGTATTCTGAAGACGGAATGGGGCCTTGCGATGGACTATGATCCGCTGGAAAATCTTATTTTTAATCTTGAAGGCGCGTTTAAAAACGAAAAATTCGAAGGCGTTTCACGAGAAGAAGATACAATCAAATTTCAATTCGGAGCAAAATATATTCCCCGTCCGAATTTTGTGGCGGAACTCAAATACCGTTTCGAGAAACGTGATTCAAATGAAGTTGGTGAGAGCTTTAAGGACAATCGATGGGTAGCAAGTTTGACTCTGCGTCTCTAGCGCGGCACGCCATGAGAAAAACGGCATGCCTCGAACAAACCGGATGGTGCGGTCGGTGGCAAATTGGCATGGGGGCATGTCAGGCTACCCTTTGTTTGTTGATGGCCGTTGTTTTTTCGGCGGCGGTCTTCGTTGTTTCCCCTAGGGCGCAAGCGCCGGACCAGGATTCGGCGTCGGAATATTATCTTGGCCCCGGGGACAAGCTGAACGTCGTTGTTTTTGGGCATCAGGATCTTTCCGGTGAATTTGAGATCGATGTCGCCGGCCATATCTCCCTCCCGCTTCTTGGGCAGATAGCCGCAGCGGATCGTACAGTCCGGGAATTGCAGCACCAGATTGAAGCGCGTCTTGACCGGGAATTTATTGTCGATCCCAGGGTAAGCATCGAAGTCCGGAACTTCCGTCCCTTTTTCATTTTAGGCCAGGTAAAAAAGCCGGGGAGCTATCCCTATCAAAGCGGCATCGACATTCGTCAGGCGGTGGCTATCGGTGGCGGTTTCACGCGGCGCGCGGCATCGGCCACCGTCACCCTCATTCGCCGGACGGCAGAGGGCAAGCTCCGTTACCGTGCGACTCTCGATGTCCCGGTCCTGCCCGGGGATACAATTGTGGTTGAGCGACGGCTTTTTTAAGGCCGGACCGGATGTTGCGGGCACCACGGCCTTTCGTGGCATTAAAATATTTAACTATTTGAAAAAATTGAAGAATTCCCGAGCCTCCCTTTTTAGGGCATCGGGGATATGCGGCTCCCTCACGTCTTGTTTATCTAAAATCTTTAAAAAGATAGATAACTATCTGTAATATTGTAGATATAATTGCTGCGGCGCTTGGGAAAAGCGCTTTCCGGCGCCGTGTATGTGGGCTTTCGTCCGAGGTTGATTTTGGAAGAGAACGTAAATCGTATGGGAAGCATTCGCCAGTTTCCAGGTTCGGAAGGTGATCGCGCGCTTGCTTCGGGCGATATGCTCGGCAGTGACGGGGAGGAACAGCTCGACCTTTCCTACCTCCTTGGGGTGATACGGCGGCGGAAATATCTCATCATTGGGATTGCTTTCCTGGTGACCAGTTTTACCGCGCTCTTCGTCAGCCAGATCACGCCTCTCTATATGGCCGAGACGTTGCTGGTCCTGGAAGAGAATCAGCAAAACGTCCTCAACATCGATGCCATCACGCAAGGCCTGCGCACGGATTATTATACAAACGAAACCGAAGCCGCCGTTATCGGTTCACGGGAATTGGCTGTCCAGGCCGTGGAACGGCTGGGCCTTGTGGACGATCCGATGTTCAACCCGTTTCTTGTGCCGCCGGTTCCGGGCCTGTTTGATCAGATCCGCAGCTGGTTTGTAGGGGGCGGTGACGTAGAAGAACAAGAAGAAGACTGGACAGCCTGGATGTCCGAAGAAGAATTGCGTGTCTTCACCCTTGAAGTGGTGACGGATACCTATCTTGCCGGGTTGTCGGTTTCACCGTCGCTGTCTTCGCGCATTATTGCTGTGGAATATTCATCCGCGGAGCCTGCAGTTGCGGCCCGGCTGGCCAATGCAGCGGCTGAAATCTATATTCTGGATCAGCTTGAAACACGCGGTGCCGCGACCGTTCGCGCCACGGACTGGTTGAGCGAGCGTGTCGATCAGTTGCGCCGTCGGGTCATTGATTCGGAACAGCGCCTTGAGAAATTCCGTCGTGCGTCCGGTATTGTCGAAATTGGCAGGAAGAATGTCTATCAGAGCCAGCTTGCCGATCTAAGCTCCGAACTGATTTCCGCCCGGACAAAACGGGCCGAGGCAGAAGCACAATATGCCCAGCTTCAAAAGCTGGAGGCGTCGTCGGGCAATATCGAATCGGCGGCCGCCGTGATGGATTCGCGGCTCATTCAAAAGCTTCGCGAGCAGGAGGCACAACTTCTCCGCCGGATTTCCGAAGACAAGACCCGATTGCGCGCGGGCCATCCCCGAATGGTCCTTGCCGCGAACGAACTGACGGACCTTCGGAAAAGCATCGCGACGGAAATCGAAAAAATCGCTCTTAATCTGGGAAACCGACTCGAAATTTCCCGGGTGCAAGAGGCCAATTTGCATGCGGAGATTACCAGTCTGCAAGGCAAGGTCGAAGGCCAGGCCGATGCTGAAGTGACGATGAAGGCGCTGGCAAGCGAAGTCAAAGCAAACCAGGATCTCTACGAAACCGTCCTTGCCCGCTTTAAGGAAACGAAGGTTCAGGACAACGAGCTTATTCAGGCAAATGCCCGGGTCATTTCCCGGGCCGTCGAACCTGGCGGGGCTTACTATCCAAAGAAAAAACTTATGATCCTGGCCGCGCTTTTCGCCTCGTTGGCGGGTGGAATCGCGATGGCTTTTGTTCTTGAATATCTCGATTCCGGCTTTCGCACGGTCGAACAGCTGGAAGGGGTGACAGGTTGGCCGGTGCTGGGAATTTTCCCGTACCTTCAGGACGGTCAAGTTCCATACAAGATTGTCCGCGATCGACCAACCAGCGTATTTGGCGAAGCAATCCGGCGCATCCGCACATCGCTAACGCTTTCAAGCGTCTATGGGGCTCCGAAGAAATTGCTGATTACGTCATCCGTGCCTGGGGAGGGGAAGACGTCCGCCGCCATCGCCCTTGCCGTGTCGGCGGCCAGGTCCGGTCAGAAATGCGTTCTTGTCGATTGCGATCTTCGTCACCCAAGTGTCCATGCCAGCTTTGGCATGAAAAATGTGAAGGGTCTGAGCAGTTTTCTCGCCGGTCAGGAAAAACTTGGCGACGTACTCGAAGCGGATCTTCGGTCGGGGTTGCGTGTCCTCCCGGCAGGTCCTCCGGTGCCCCATCCGGAAGATTTGCTTGGCTCGCAAGAGATGCGCGACCTTCTGCGGCGGCTGGAAGAATTGTTTGATCTTGTCATCCTGGACACGCCGCCGCTTCTCGCCGTGTCCGACGCGCTGGTTCTTGTTCGCAACGTCGATAAAACAATCTATCTGGTGCGTTGGGCAACGACGGATCGTAGCGCCGTTCAGTCTGGTCTAAAGCAGTTGCGGGAGACATCTGCCGATATAGGGGGGCTTGTCCTGAGCCTTGTCGACATTCGCAAGAGCGCGCAATATGGCGGGAATTCCTCCTATCATGAAAATTACGGCCACTATTACAACAAAGAGGGCTGAGGATTTTTCAAATGCGGGAAAATTCGGATTATCGCATTCTTCTGGTCTTTCCAATCGTTCTTGCCCTTTTCGCAGTCTGGTTTTCGATTCCAAAGTTAATTGCGAGTTTGAAACTCCTGCCTTCCCAGGAGACGGTGCGGGCGATCGGAAAGGGGATGCCGGTTTCCGAGATGGCGATTGAGAACGCGGCTGGTGCGCGCATGGCTGCCTTTGCGTGGCTTGCGGAACCCAAGTCGCAATCGAAGCTCGGCGGCCTTCGCCTGTTGCAGGCAAGAAGGGCGGGCTATGCAACGCAACGGGGAAAAAAATTTCTGGCGGAAAGCATCGCTGCCGAGAGGCAGAGTTTAAGCCTTTCCCCGGTGCAGCCCTATGCCTGGGTGCAGCTTCTCCAGGCGCGGCTGGCCCTTGAAGGGCCATCGGCGGCGTTAAATCCGCTTTTTATCATGGCCATTCGCACCGGCCCGGTTGACCCTCCCTTGGTCATGCGACGTCTGGCGCTTGGGCTCTCTTTCTGGACGTTCCTGGATGGCGAGGCTGTGATGCTTCTTAAACAGCAGGCGGTCATTGCCGCGCGCTACTTTCCAACAAAGCTGGCGGTGATGACGAAAAAACGTTACGCGCTGAAGCTTGTTCGCGACGCTCTGGCGGAAGACCCGGCGCTTCGCCTCCGCTTTGATCGGATTTACCGGCGTCTCTAACGCGCCTTGGCGGGTGGCGCTTCCCGTGTTGACCAGGATTGCGCACAGGCAACGCCCAGTATCAAAAGATATGTCACGGCGACGGCCGGGATTTGTATGCTGAAATCGACCACGGCATGGGTGCAGACCAACGCGCTTATCGCTACGCCGGTGGCAGGATACAGCGCATTTCGCGTGCGGTTTAGCGCGCCCAGAAAACACAGCAAGGTAAGGTAGAAAATCAGCAGAAGCATAAGCATCAGGGCCGGAAGGCCTCCCTCAAGGGCAAGTTCCAGATAGGTGTTGTGGGCGCGATCGATCGTTTGGACGTAAAAACGCACCGTCTCGTCCCGATAAAGGGAAAAACTTTCCTTGAAAGCGCCGATGCCCATCCCCGTTACGGGTGCATCTTGAATGGCGTCTGCGGTGCGTTGATAGATGGCTATCCGGTCGCCTCCGGTGCTCAACGTCGCATTCATCCGGCTGAAGGTCCGGTCTCCGCTCATCAGAAGAATCACGCCAACGCTGCCGAGGGCCAGTGCGCCCCAGATTGCGATTGGCAGAATTGCGAAGGTTTTTTTTCGTTTTTTAAAGCGTCGGCTGGAAACGACGGCGAAGGCACCGATGCCGACCGCGATGCTAAGGAAGCCGCCGCGCGATTGCGTCAGCAAGAGGGCGGTAAAAAGGGTGCCTGCTGCCACGACGAGAAAATAAAAGCGAAGACCACAGGCGTCAAAAAAAGCCAGGAATTCGCCGGAAGAAATGGGGCTATAGCGTAGCACGCGGCGAATTTCAGCCAACAGCAGCGCAAGTGTGACGAGCAAGGCGATGCCGGTATAGGTGGCATAACTGTTGCGGTTGATAAACGTGCTGGTGAGCGAATCCCGATAAGCCGATTTTGCATACCAAAGGATTTTTTCACTGCCGCTTAAATGCGCGCCAAGGCCGTAGACCGCGTAGAGGATGCCTGCAATTGCCACGGCCCAGAACGCCTGCTTCGCATGTTTTTTGTCGCTACCGAACTGAAAAGCCAGCCAGAAAACGCCGCCATAGGCCAGCAGGCGCATCACCGCCGTGTGGCTCGCTTCCGGGTTCAGGCTGATGGCCCCGGAAAGGGGTATGCCGAGTGCGTCCGACACCTCTTGCCATAGAGGGTGGTGCCAGCTTTCCGGCGTCAGGCCGCTTGCCTGGATAAGAAACCAAAGCACGAGGATGGAAAACGGTACAACGATCAGGCGGGATCGCCGCCATTCGATCCGGATCAGGCTGCGGTCACGCGCGGCAGCGATGGCCCATGCAATCACGAGAAGCCCTACAAGAAGGCTTAGCAACGCCCACGACCACGGTTGATTGCTTCCGAACGGCAATGGCGAAAGGGTGACAATCGCGATCAGGGACCAGAAAAGGAAATTGCGCGGGCTCAATAGGCGTTTTCCTGCATGAAGGGGACGAAAAACGTCAGAAGCAATATCTTCAGATCGAAAAGAAGGGACCAGTGATCGACGTAGTAGAGATCGCATTGAACCCGTCTTCGCATTTTTTCGTAGGTATCCGTTTCTCCCCGGAAACCGTTGACCTGTGCCCAGCCGGTGATGCCAGGCTTCATGCGGTGCCGCCCAAGGTAATCATCAATGATGGTGGCATATTGTTCGTTGTGAACAACGGCATGGGGCCGTGGTCCGACCAGGGACATGCGGCGTTGCAGAACGTTGATGAGCTGCGGCAGTTCATCCAGGCTGGTTTTGCGTAGAAAGCGTCCGACCCGGGTTATTCTCGGATCGTTTCGTGTCGCTTGCGTCAATTCTTGTTCGGCGGCGGCGGCCGCTTCGCTTTCCTTCGTATGGCGCATGGATCGAAATTTATAGATTTCGATCCGGTTGTTGTTGAAGCCATAGCGTTGCTGGCGAAAAAAGACCGGACCCCGGCTCTCCAGCTTGATGGCGATGGCAATGGCGATTATCAGCGGTGCGGCGAGGAGAAGAAGAATTCCCCCAAGGACATAATCCTCTGTCGTTTTCACAAGCAGGTCCCAACCGCTAAGCGGGCGTTCCTGGACGGCCAGCATTGGCCATCCGGCAATTTGAGAAAGCGTGTGGATTGGAATATGCGCGTTGACGATTTCCGGGCACAAATAAATGCTACTTGGCAGCGTGCGCAATTTCTTTAAAACGTCCAGCAGTCTTTCGCTTTCCGACCAGGGAATGGCGAGGATAACTTCATCGACCTTGTGGTTCCGGCTGTAATTGAGCAGGTCCTCGACGGTGCCGGCAACCGGATGTTCGCCCGGTTTTTCCGGAGCGTTCCCTTTGCGGTCGTCAAAGAGTCCCGTCAGGTGAACACCGGCCTTGCCATCTTTTGTCAGGTGATCGGCAAGGGCCTGGCCAAGTTTGTCTGTCCCGATGATGGCGACGTTTTGGGTGAGCGCCCCCGTTCTGCGCCACCGGCTGATCAAAAGCATGGCGAGGAAGCGAAGAAAAACAAAGCCGGTGAAGCTGAGTGAGAGCCAAAGCATTGCCCAGATGCGGGAATAGTCTTCCGAAGTTTTCGTGAAATAGGCAATAAAGATCAAGGTCACGACCACGAAAGTCCATGTCAGGGCCAAACGCCCAAACGGTCCGAGATGTGAGGCAAAGCGTGGATAACGGTACAGGCGGGCGAAGTGGAAATAGTTGAGCGTCAGCAACATCCCAAGGGCCATGGCGATTTGGTAAGCGGCCGGGAGGTCGAAATTTAGTTCGCGAATCCGATAGGCGAGCGTGCCGGACAAGAGCACAACCGCCACATCCCCGACGCGCAGAAAGCCCATCAGAAACATCTTAAGGTCGGTTGAAACCCTTCGGGACGGGGAGGAGCTGTCTGTTTTCACAAGGGTGAGGATACGGCACTCTTCGGCCTGATCAAGGGGAAGAAAAGGCGTGCCCCTCGCCTTTTGCGTCTTATGGCCGGGATTGGGCCAGGCTGCCCCGGTTTGGGGGGCTGTGGTTGCGGTTTGCTTTCTTCTGGCGTTATCGTGGTCGGGGAGGCAGCCAAACAATATGCAGAATGGTTTTTTTAATCTTTTTCGACGCTCCAGGGCACCGGACCGGAAAATTCGGGCCCCGGAAGGTACCCGTATCTACGCGATTGGCGATATTCATGGGCGGGCGGATTTGTTGCGTGATTTGCATGGGCAGATCATGGAAGACGCGCGCACAAGCAAGGCTACGCGCAACGTTGCCGTCTATGTCGGCGATTATATCGATCGCGGTCTTCAGTCGCGCGAGGTGCTCGATTGTCTGCTTGACGACCCGCTTCCTGGCTTTGAAAGCGTGTATCTGAAAGGCAATCACGAAGATGCCATGCTCAAATTTTTGGAAGAGATCGAAATTGCTCCCGACTGGCTGGCCTATGGCGGCGATGCCACCCTCTACAGCTATGGCGTCAAGGTGCCGCGTCCGCCCCTGACGCCTGAAAGACTGGGCGAGATGCAAGCCGATTTTTTGCAAAAACTTCCCGACCGCCATCTCGATTTTCTTCGCCATTTGCGTCTCACCCATGAAGAAGGCGATTACTATTTCGTCCATGCCGGGGTTCGCCCCGGGCGGCCTCTGCATGCGCAAAAGGAGGAGGATATGCTCTGGATCCGGGATGCGTTCCTTCTTTCCGAGGARGATTTYGGCAAAGTYRTCGTGCATGGCCATTCGATTGCCTTCAARGTGGAATTCARRCCRAACCGGRTTGGTATCGAYACCGGYGCTTTTGCCAGCGGAACACTGACGGCCCTTGCCCTGGATGGCGAGACGCAGCGYATTCTGCAAACCGGRTAAAGGGKTTTCTTTGAAGCCGTTGCAAGAGAACGGGGGYAGRAAAACGGGCGGGTTCTGGTCGCTCGTYACGTTGCCGGAAGAMGCGTCATCYGCGGCYGCCGCGGCGACGCCAGAGATGCTKCGACKRTTTKCMGACCTTCTTTCTCCGGCCCTTGCCCGGGAATTGCTCCGTCCGGCTGYGGCRAAKCTGRGACGTGAACTYGTCGATCCGGCGRCMGCYGACAAAAGCCTGCTTTACAATCGCTTTCTTCGCCATGTCCAGCTTCGCTGGGTGCGCGCCATTGGCGAGGCGGGGTTCGATGCCGTTTACATGAAGGGCTTTGCAAATGCGCATCTTTTTTACGACGATCCCGATGCGCGTGTGATTGGCGATCTTGATCTTTTGGTGCACGCACAGGACCTTGACCCGCTCATTCATTTTCTATCCGGGCGCGGGTTTCGTTTCAGCGGCGAGGCGCGTTCGCCCTGGGGATTTATTTCCGACACCAGTTTTCTTCCTTTTGTTTCCGAAGATGCCAGCGCCAATCTTGATCTTCATATCGCCCCAGACGCGTATCCAGCAACGCGTGTGCTGTCGACGGGAGCGGTTTTTGCCGCCTCGCGCTGGTTGAACATCGAGGGTTTGCGCTTGCGCGTGCCCTGCCCGGAGCATGGTTTTTTTCTTATGTTGACGAACGCGGCCAAGCTTTCCTTTGGGCCGGCGAGCGTGCGCAAGACCGTCGATGCGTTGCGCATGCTTGAAAAGGCGAAAGCCCTTGACTGGCGTGAAATCGGGGCTTTGGCGCAGGCGGGCCGGTCCGGCAAAGCGCTTCGCAGTTTTTTGCAATTGCTCCAACATCTTGGAGCAAATCTTGGCGATGTTCCGGCACATCTTCGCAGGCCTTTTCACGGGCTTGCGGCGCGCGAATTTGCATCCCTTGCGGTTGATACCGACGCCCTTTTTCCGGTGGTGCCGGGCCTTTTCACGGCCTTGCGCCGCGAGCTTCTTCTGGCGACGGATATGCGCGTCGCTCTCTATCGAAACTGGCGTCGTGTGCGCGGCCTCGTCCGTCCCCATGGCGGCTTGCCGCCGGGACATGAAAAGCCAAGCCCTTGATGCTAAGGTGGCGCGCCTTTAATGCAAGGCGGCGGCTTAAGGGATTTGCAAGCCGGGGGGCTTGGAATGCGCGACCGAATTTTCGGAATGGTCAAACGTCACCGTCATGTGAACTGGGCGCTGACGGATCAGGGAATGGTGAGCGGCGCGAATTTTCTCACCACCATTTTGATTGCCCGTCATTTGGGCATTGAGGAATTCGGGCGGTTTACCCTGGCCTGGCTGGTCGTTCTTTTTACGACGAGCCTGCAGATGGCGGTGATTGTCTCGCCGATGATGAGCATCGGCCCCAAGCAGAAGCCGGAAGATGTGCCCGCTTATTTTGGGGCTCTTTTTCTTCAGCTGCTTGTCTTTGTCGCGATCACCTTTTTTCTTATTTTCGCAGGCGTGCATCTTGTGGCAGAGATCCGTCCCGAATGGGATTTGCGTCCCCTGGCCATTCCCCTGGCCGTGACGGCGGTTCTTTTTCAACTGCGCGATTTTTTGCGGCGTTATTTTTTCACACGCCGCCGCCCGGCCATCGCCTTTGCGGGCGACGCCGTTGCCTATCTTGGCCTGCTTTTTTTGCTGTTCCTGCTGCTGCCGTTTTTTCATTTTGATGGCGCCGATATTCTTTGGCTTATCGGTGGCGCGTCCGCTGCGGCGGTTCTGATTGCGCCGCCCTTTCTTGGGCATGTTGCCTGGCGGATGGGGGCCTTTACCGGTGTTTGCAGGCGGCACTGGCATTTTTCAAAATGGATGGGGGCCTCCGCCTTGTTTCAATGGGCCTCGACTTACCTTTTCTACATTGCCGTAGGCGGCATATTGGGTGCGGCTGCGCTCGGCGGCCTTCGCGCCGCGCAAACGCTGATCGGCATCAATCATATTTTTCTCCAGGGGCTTGAAAACATCGTGCCGCCCCATGCTGCCGAGCATCTAACGGGCGGGGGAAGGCGTGCGCTTGCCGCCTATCTTCGCCGGGTTGCCTGGGCGATTGGGCTGGCGACGGCGGCGCTTGGTATCGTTGCCGCCGCCGCGCCTTCCTTCTGGCTACAACTCGTTTTCGGAGCATCCTATGCTGCCTATGGCGACGTGCTTCGCTGGTGGGCTCTTATTTATGTGGTTGTGGCGCTGACGCTTCCGCTTCGCGCCGGTCTGCGTGCGCTGGAACGCACGCGCCCGATTTTTCGAAGCTATGCGTGTGCCGCGTTGTTTACTCTGCTTGCCGTGTATCCGCTATTGACAGGCTTTGAGCTGACGGGTGCGATGATTGGGCTTTTCGGCGCACAATTAACGGCGTTGGTTGTCCTTTTGAGAGCGCTTAGAGTGGAACTTGCAAATGCTTGAACATAAAATGGATGTCACATCGTAAGGCTAGCTTAGGCTGAAAGGAGACCCGGGATGCATGAATCTCTGGTGCCAAGCGAATTTCTTGACGGCGATACCGCGATTCTTGAAATCGCCCGGTCGAAGAAGGTCCTTCATCTGGGTTGCGTCGGACACACGGACCTTACATCCGAAGCGCGTATAGAACTCATAAAGAAGACGCTTCACTGGAAACTTAGCAAAATTGCCAATGTCACTGGTGTCGACTATAGCAAAGACGTAATTGGTGAGTTGGATCGTTTTGGAATATTCAGCAACATCGTCTACGGCAACGTGGAACGTTTAGAAGAGATTGATCTTGATGAAAAATTCGACGTTGTGATCGCCGCGGATATCATCGAGCATCTCGCTCTACCGGGTGCGCTGCTAGGGGGGATTAGACGTTTTTGTCGCCCGGATACACAGGTCATTCTTACGACGCCAAATGCCTTCGCATTGCCAAACTACCTTCGGTTTTTATTCGGCACCTTCGAAGAAGGAGAAGAGCATGTAATGACCTTTAGTGTTTACAGCCTATTTAATCTTCTACGTCGCTATGACTACAAGATTGACCATGTGGCAACCTGTTACCGAGTGCATACCAAGGTGCATGGGATTCTATTTAAACTAGGAAAGGTTTTTTTGTCACTGGCCCCAAGATTCGGTGGCACGCTTTTTCTGGTCATGCATGCGCAATCGCTGGATTCGCCAGGATGAACGCCTGGCCGTATCGATAGGGTCTGTCTGCGGCTAGTTCTCCATGTCCAACGCTCTTATCAACTCGCAGCAACTGTTTTTATGATCCGCGTGCAGGAGCTTAAGAAGCGAGGGATATAAGTTTTTCTCCCCGATGCGATCCAGATATTTTTTTACGGCTTCGACCAGTTCTTTTTGGCGGACAACCAGGGGAATACCATGTTCCGTCGGATCAAAATCCCAAATCAGTCCCCGGCTTTTTTTGTAGGCAGCCATGTCGGGAAAATGGCACAGGATCGGCCTATCCAAGAGTAGGTAATCAACCAGAACGGACGATATATCCGTAATAAGCATGTCCGACATGGAAAGCAGTTCGTACAACGTTGTTTCCGATTGCCCCAGCCATTCTTCGTCGATCATGCGAATGTTTGACAGGCTTTCTGGGTTAAAATCTGCCTCCAGCCTGGCGGCCATCGGGTGCGGCTTCACAAGAACAATAAGGCCCAGATCTTTGAAGGCGCCGTCCAATGCGTCGATATCCAGATCCGGTAGATTAAAGATATTCTCGGCTTGTCTGCCATCCAGCCTTTTTTCGCCCAAGGCCACTTTCCGGTAGGTTGGCAGCCATATGGCCAATTTTTGGTCGCCACAGATTTTCTTTTTTAAATCTCTATTTTGCGCTTTGAGCAGAATATCGTTTCGGGGCAGCCCAACTTCCAAAATCCTCTCTTCCGGCGTGGCGAAGGCGGTGGAAAGGACTTTTGAAAAGAAGGGCGACGTTGAAATTGTATATGTCGAGAAAGGCATTCTTTGGTTTTTCTCCAGATAGCAGCCAATTTTTTTTATAGGCATTCCATGCCAGACGTTCACTGTAATTTGCTTTTGAACCGGTCGGATCGAGGCAAAGCATCCATGGGTAAAGAAAACGTACTTCGATCTCAAATATGCCCAAATACCCCGCGCGGACAATTTTCTGTATTGCCGCACATGGGCACGGTTTTCCTTTATCCATTTAGGCGTTTTCACAAGCGTATGCGTCAAAATGACGATCTGAAATGCAACGGCGCTTTTCGAAAGCCCGTCTAACAAGCCTCTTGTCATATCGTCATAATCGGGGAACGAATGGATGCAAACCTGATTTGCCCGCTTGGGCACTATGAAATTCAGTGCTTGGAAGATTCCTTTTAGGCAGGAGGGGCCAATACGAAGCATCGCAAGATCGCTATTTTAAATCGGCAAGAAGCCGGTGAAGAATTTCATATTGAATCGCCAGTTCTTTGGGGCTCAATTTATGGATTGATTCCAGGGCGTGCTTTACATCGGTTGATGATACGCAGGCGGTTCTTGGAAGGTATCGGACCTCGCAATACGCTTCCAGATCATCAAATTTCCCGCGCCAATCATCGCCCATGGCAAAAATATCGACGCCATATTTTTTGATGTCATCAACTTTTTGCGACCAGCTGCTTTCCGCAATGACAAGGTCGACGCACGATAATGACTCGATGATTTCGGCCCTTTGGGGAAAGGGGACAATCGTTCGCTTTCCCTTTACCGCATTGAATTCATCCGTGGAAACGCCGACGATCAATCGATCGCCAAGATCTTTCAACCGCTTAAACAACCGAAGATGCCCAACATGAAACAGATCGTAGGTTCCATAGGTAAGGACCGTTTTATGTTGGGCGGCTTTTCGTTTGTTCAATGCTGCAATGGCCCCTGTCCAATGTTCTCCAGATGATCTTTGGACCGAATGCAATCCTATCCAATTTGAAGAATTTACACAATGATAGGGGGATATCTATTCGGCTTCTGAAGCGGGCTGGATATAAGGGCTGACGGCATCTGCCGTTGTTCCGGTCGGTTTTTTGGGGGAAGGTTTCTGTGGGCGGCTTCATCTGGAAGCGGAGGATTCGAACCGTATTTCGAAATTCTATCGCTGCGCTATGATAGTGACTGGGGCGATGCAAAGTATGGGCTATCAGGACTGCCTGCTCTCTTCATTGGAGCCGGAATAAGGAAACGTTCCCCTCATGGGGTGGGCGAGGGATTTATGCAGAAATTGGATGTTCCATGCGTGTGCTGAATCTGGGCTGTGGCTCGAAGACCTCCAGTCGATGCATTAACATCGACTGGTCTCCCTATCTTCGGGTAAAGAAAAATAAGCTTTTACGTGTGCTCGTTGCACCATTCCTTAATGAGGAGCGGCGGCATCGCCTGATCATGCTATCGGACAACGTAATGGCTTGGAATCTGAGAAAAGGTATCCCTTTTCCAGATGAAAGCGTCGATGCAGTTTATCATTCGCATATTCTTGAACATATCGATCGCAAGGATGTCGCTTCCTTTCAAAAAGAAATTTATCGTGTGCTGAAATCGGGCGGCACGCAGAGAATTTGTGTGCCGAATTTAGAAGCGCTCGCGCGGGATTATCTCAGCAGCTTGGAGCGTTGTAGAGTGGACGAAACGGCGCTCGATCACCATGATAATTGTATTGCAGAGATGATTGAGCAGTGCGTTCGGCGAGAGCCCTTTGGAACGCAGCATCAACCGCCCGTGCGGCGATATTTGGAAAACCTGATCTTGGGCGACGCGCGCAAGCGTGGAGAGACGCATCAATGGATGTATGATGAATGCAATTTAAAATTTATCCTAAGGCAGGCCGGGTTTCATGGCATTGCCATTCGCCGTTTCAACGAAAGCAATATTCCAGATTGGCAATCTTTTGGCCTTGAGGTGGATGAAGAAGGCAACGAGTATAAGCCGGGATCTTTATACGTTGACTGTATGAAGTAGAATAGAGTCGTGAGGTTGGATCATTGCAACGAAGGGCCGGGATGCCAAGGCAATGATTGCAGGCTTGGCGCGGGCGCTCCATTTGCGGGTGTCGTCACAACGTTGCTGTTCGGAAGGAGGCAGTCTTGACTCTCGCAAACGCTCGAGACCGGCTGGCTCTTTTCATCCTCGCCTGTTATCTGATCCTGAATTACGGCGTCATGATCTTGCGTGTGCCGCCGGGAATTGGGGCGCCGTTCGGCGAGCTGTTGCTGCTGGGCTATCTTCTATGGCTTGCCGATGTGCGATTTTTACCGCGCTTTTCACGTACAATCATGCTGCTGCCTTTTCTTGTTTGGTGGGGGCTCGGGTTTGGACAGCTCTTCATCAACCTTCCAGAGCATGGAATGTGGGCGTTTCGCGACGCGACCCATATGATCGAATCCCTTTTCCTGTGGGTTGGCTTTGTCTTTGCGGCCAGGGAAGCAAATATTGAGCGGTTCTTCCGGTGGCTTCCAACGCTGCTTGCAATCGGCGTTGTTTTCGGCCTGACTTATCCTTTCAGGGACTTTTTCCAAAGTCTTTCGCCGGCGATCATTTCACCCTCTGGAAACGATGTTACAATCTTCTTCCAGTACATAAACACGTCGGTGATGGTATTGATGGCCGCGGCCTATCTGATGATTGTCCGGCCCAAAACATTTGTTGTTGGGCCTTTGTTGCTGGCACCTCTGCTTCTGGCCTATGCCGTCGCCTTTTTTCAGGCGCGCACGGTCTACCTTCAGGTGATCGCGATGCTGTTGCTGTTCGCGTGGCAATATCGTGGCTCTTTCGTAAAGATGTCGTCCTCACTGGTTGTGGGCATGGTGGCCTTTCTCATTGTTTCTGCGTTTGGCATTCAGCTTACCGGCCGTCTCGGTGGTGCCATCTCCTTTGACTTCGTGATTGCGCATTTTGGTACGATCATGGGGGAAGGCAGCGGCGAATTTGCGGGGGCGGCCGGGGGCGTAGATCTCCGCATTGGATGGTGGATCGATATCTGGCAGCGGGTCACGTCCAGTTTGGATAGCTTGCTCTTTGGTCTTGGCTATGGCGAGCCGCTGGTCGATTTCGTCAACCGGGAAGGCTCGGTCGTTCGCGAGCCGCATAATTCCTATATTTCAATTTTTGCTCGCACAGGACTCTTTGGTCTTTTTGCCTTTATCTGGATGCACGCGGTTTTACTGACCGTCTGGTTTCGCGCCATGCGCCTTTGCCGGCGGGCGAAATACCGCGTTGGTCAGGAGAGGCTCCTGGTGCTTTTTGTCTTTTTCCTGCTGGTGTGGATTTTTGGCATTGGGGAAGATGCGTTCGAGAAGCCCTTTAATACGATCCCCTATTATTTTTTCTGGGGCATCGTTCTGCATTATTCCTTATATTTACGCGCGAAGTTGAAAGCGCCTCTGGTTACCAGGCGTCCACTTCGCAGCCGCATTTAAGGCCAGGCCCATGCGCGTTCTTCTCGTCCATAATTTTTACCGCCACGCGGGTGGCGAAGACGCCGTGTTCGGACACGAAGGCGAATTGCTGGCTACCCATGGTCATGACGTTCGGGAGTTTACGATTGCGAATGATGCCATTGCGGGGCCGCTTGGGGCTTTTCGTACCGCCCTGGCGGTGCCCTATTCGGTGCGTGCTCGCGGGCATATGGCGCGTGCGTTGGCGGAACACGCGCCGGACCTCGTTCACGTTCATAATTTCTTTCCGCTGCTGACGCCGTCCATTTTCGATGCCTGCCGGGCCGCGCGCGTCGCCTCGGTGATGACACTGCACAATTACCGGCTGATCTGTCCGGCGGCGACCCTGTATCGTGGCGGCCGGATTTGCGAGGAATGCGTGACGGGCTCGCCCTATCGCGCCGTTTTGCACGGATGCTATCGCGGCTCGCGCTCCGGATCCCTTGCCGTTGCGCGCATGGTCGCCCGCCATCGCAGGCGTGGCACCTGGGCAACCCGGCCCGATCGCTTCATTGCGCTGACTGAATTCGCCAGACGCAAATTCATCGAAGGCGGTCTGCCGGGCGCGCATATACGGGTGAAGGCAAACTTTCTTCCCGACAATCGCGCGGCTGGTGAACATGTTGCGGCGCGGTGCGGCGGCCTTTTTGTCGGGCGTCTTAGCCCGGAGAAGGGCATTGGTACACTGCTTGACGCCTGGCAGGGTCTGGACGTCCCGTTGCGGGTGATTGGCGAGGGGCCGCTTCTGGAAGAGGCGCGCCGTCGCAAGGGTCCGGCGGTCACGGTGTCTGGCGCGGTGGCGAAAGAAGACGTTGCGGCGGCAATGGCGCGCGCCGCTTTTCTCGTCCTGCCATCGCAATGGTACGAAGGCTTTCCGATGGTGTTGGTGGAAGCCTTTCGGGCCGGGCTTCCGGTGATCGCATCAAAACTGGGCGCGATGGCGGAAATCGTGGAGGATGGAAAAACCGGCCTGCATTTTGAACCGGGGGACGCGTCGGATCTGGCGGCGAAAGTGCGCTTCGCCGTGGCCAATCCGGACGCGATGCGCGCCATGGGCGTAAATGCCCGAAAGATCTATGCGGAAAACTACACGGCGGACGTAAACTATACGCGCCTGATGGAAATTTATGACGAGGCGCGCCGCGTGAAGCGGACATAAAAGAGGCGTTACAAATGCGCATATTGGTCACCGGGGGTGCCGGCTATATCGGCAGCCACACGGTTTTGGAACTTGCAGGCGCCGGTCACGATCTGGTCGTCGTCGATAATCTTTCGGCGGGCCATGCCTGGGCGGTGCTTGCCGGCAAGCTGGTGATCGCGGATTTGGCCGATGACATGGCGATGGAGGCGCTTTTTAAAGAACATGCCTTCGATGCCGTCGTCCATTTCGCCGCCCATATCGAGGTTGCCGAATCGGTTGCCGATCCGCTGAAATATTACCGAAACAACACGCGGAACACGCTGGCGCTGCTGGAACGCTGCCTCCGCTTCGGCGTCAAATCGTTCGTCTTTTCCTCGACGGCGGCGGTTTATGGCATGCCTTCGAACCCGGTGGTTTCCGAGGAAGATGCCCTGCTTCCCATCAATCCTTATGGCGCATCGAAAATGATGAGCGAGCGTGTGTTGCAGGACGCGAGCCATGCGTCAGATTTGCGTTACGTCATCCTGCGCTATTTCAACGCCGCTGGGGCCGATTCAGGTGCCAGGATCGGCGAAGCCCACGACCCGGAAAGCCACCTTATTCCCATCGCTGTGCAGACGGCCCTCGGCCGCCGTCCAAAAATAAAAATTTTTGGTACCGATCACACAACACCGGATGGCACTTGTGTGCGTGATTACATTCACGTCTCGGATCTGGCGGCAGCGCATCGGGCCGCCCTAGACCATCTGGGCGCAGGGGGTGCGTCGCTGGTTCTCAATTGCGGCTATGGCCATGGGGCAAGTGTGCGTGAGGTCATCGCGATGGTAAAGCAGGTGTCCGGTATCGATTTCTGCGTTGAGGAAGGCCCCCGGCGTGCGGGCGATCCGCCGGAACTGGTGGCCGATGCGTCACGCATTCGCACGGCCCTCGACTGGAAACCGCAATATGACGATTTGCAGTTCATCGTCGAGACGGCCTTTAACTGGGAACGCACCTATCGGGACGGCGGCGCTGGACATGCCTGAAAAGGGTGCCGTGATTGGCGCACCGGTGACGGTGGGTGACGTTGATGCCGCGGCGGCAACGATCCTTGCCGCAGCCGAGGCGGGCAAGGGCGGCTATGTCTGCGTCGCGAATGTGCACATGGTGACGACGGCAAAAAAGGACCCGGGCCTGCTGGCGGCCATGGAAGGCGCGCTTTGGGTAACCAGCGACGGCATGCCGCTTGTCTGGGCGCTGCGGCGTCACGGCCATGAAAAGGCGCGCCGGGTAGCAGGCCCGGATCTGATGCGGCATTTGCTGCAAAAAGCGGAGACGGCGCGTGTGCCAGTCTATTTTTTCGGTGGCAATGTGGCGACCGTTGCTGCCTTGAAGGCCGCATTGGAAACGCAGTTTCCAGCCCTTGTTCTGGCTGGAATCGAGGCACCACCGCTGCTGCCCCTTGCGCCAGAGGTGGATTCCGGGACGGTTGCGCGCATCAATGGCACAGGTGCCCGCCTTGTCTTTGTGGGCCTTGGCTGTCCAAAACAGGAATACTGGATGGCGGCGTACGCGCCGCATCTTACGGGCGTGCAGATCGGCGTCGGCGCGGCGTTTGATTTTTTTGCCGGCACGCTTGTACGCGCGCCGCGCTGGATGCAGGCGGCCGGCCTTGAATGGCTGTTTCGGTTATGGGCGGAGCCACGGCGTCTCTGGCGGCGCTATTTGGTCACAAACAGCCAATTTATCTGGTACGTTCTCGCTTCATGGTTGCTATCAAAGACGGGACGCGTTTGAGCCGATGACGAAAGACCCGCTTCAGACCTTCTTTGACGGCGAATTCGCCGAACACGCCGCCGTCGCCACGGCGACGGAACGGGCGCTTTACGCGCCCTTTCAACGTCTTCTTGAAACTTCAGCGGCGGCCATCCGCGATGGTGGCAAGCTGCTCTTCTTCGGTAATGGCGGCAGCGCTTCCGATGCCCAGCATCTGGCAACGGAACTGACCGTTCGTTTTTCAGAAAACCGCAAGGCGATTGCTGCGATTGCGCTGACGGCGGACACGTCGACCCTGACGGCAATCGGCAACGATTTCGGCTTTGATGCGCTTTTCGCCCGCCAGGTAGAGGCGCTTGGCCGGCCGGGTGATGTGGCCATCGGCATCAGCACCTCCGGTCAAAGTCCGAACGTTCTTCTTGGGCTGAAACAGGCCCGCAAAATGGGTCTTGTCGCCGCAGCGTTTGGGGGCAAAGACGGCGGCCGGCTGAACGAATATGCCGACCCGCTTTTGATTGTGCCCAGCGATCGCACGTCGCGCATTCAGGAAATGCATATTATGCTTGGCCACATGTTTTGTGCGGCGCTGGAGCAGGAACTCGGCCTCGTCTAGGAGGGCGTCAGATGAAGAAGAAAACGGGCGCGGCCCCAGATCCATCCGCATTCGTAGCCGAAGTAGAATCCTTTCATGATGCGCGCGTAATCTGCGTTGGCGACGTCATGCTGGACCGCTTCGTCTATGGGGATGTGGAACGCGTTTCACCGGAAGCCCCCATTCCGGTTCTTTGCATTCGCCGGGAAACGACGGTTCTTGGCGGTGCGGGAAACGTGCTTCGGAATCTCATCGCCTATGGGGCCAAGCCGCGCTTCTTTGCGGTCGTCGGCAAGGATGCGGCGGGTAGTGAATTGCGCGAGCTTGTTCACGCGTCGGGTGCTGGCAATGACGGCATCTTTATCGAGGACGGCGGCCAGACGACGGTCAAGAATCGTTTTATTGCAGCAAGCCAGCAACTTCTGCGGGCCGATCTGGAGGCACCGACCGCCCTTGACGAGGTCATGCGCAGCAAACTTCTAAGCGGCATAGAAGACGCCCTTCAGGCAGCGGATATGCTGCTGCTTTCGGATTATGGAAAGGGTCTGCTGGCTGGCGACATGGTGCCGCGCATTCTCGACATGGCCAGGCAGGCGAAGGTGCCGACCATCGTTGATCCAAAAGGGTTTGACTATTCACGCTATCGCGGGTCAACGCTGCTGACGCCTAATTTGCGCGAACTTCACGAAGCCACGCGGATGCCGGTTGCAACGGATGGGGACGTGGTTACGGCAGCGGAAAGCCTGCTGAAGACGGTTGCGGTCGATGCCGTCCTGGTCACGCGAAGTGCCAGCGGCATGACGTTGGTGACGAAGGAAAAAGAGATCACGCATCTGTCAGCCCGCGCGCAGGAAGTCTTTGATGTTTCCGGGGCCGGTGACACGGTTGTTGCAACCCTTGCCACCGCCCTTGCCGGCGGCGCGACCCTTGCGGATGCCGCCTATCTCGCAAATATTGCGGCCGGCATTGTCGTTGGCAAGGTGGGCACCGCCGTTGTGCGTCCGGACGACCTGATTGCGGCCCTGCATGAACGCGACCTGCTTGCCAATGCGGACAACTGCGTTTCACTGGAACATGCGAACGAGGCGGTTGAGCGCTGGCGCCGACAGGGCTTGCGCATCGGGTTTACAAATGGCTGTTTTGACCTGCTGCATCCCGGGCATGTGTCGCTGCTGCGTCAGGCGAAGGCCGCCTGCGACCGGTTGGTCATCGGTTTGAACAGCGATGCTTCCGTTGCGCGCCTTAAAGGCCCTGACCGCCCGGTGCAGGCGGAGATGGCCCGGGCGACGGTGTTGGGCTCCCTTGCCGATGTGGATCTGGTTGTTCTGTTTGCGGAAGATACCCCGGTCCGGCTTTTAAAGGCGCTTCGTCCGGACGTGCTTGTGAAGGGGGCGGATTACCGGGTGGATGAAGTGGTCGGCGCGGATTTTGTGAAGAGCTATGGCGGCAAAATTCTGCTGGCCGATCTCACGCCCGGGCATAGCACGACGTCTACCATCACCCGGATCTCGAAATAAGGGAAAGCGGCGTGCCGCCACCGAAGCAATCTTCGGAATCATCGTCGGACACCGGAGACGCGGTGCGTCTCTATCATCTTGCCGGGCAGCAGCAAAAGGCTGGCCGGGTCGCGCAGGCAATCTCGCTTTACCGTGAACTTCTTCGCATGGCACCGCGGCATCTTGCGGCTATGGCGGCGCTGGCAATCCTGCTGGAGGGCCAGGGCAGCAAGGAAGAAGCGCGCGTCCTTGGCCGCCGCCGCACAGGGCTTGAGGCGCAGAATGCGTACGCAATCGGAAAGGCGCTGGCAAGGGAAGGTCAACATGCGCGCGCCGTGCCTTTCTTCGAACGCGCAATTGGGTTGAAGCCGGATTATCTGAAAGCCACTTGGCGGCTTGGCGAAGCGTTCAGCCACCTAAAGCGGACGCCGGAGGCGCTTCGCTGTTATCGACGCTGCCTGGAATTAAGCCCGGACGATGTTGAATTGCACTTCATGATTGCCGCCCTTGGGGGCGAGAACGCGCCCGCCTGTGCGCCGGAAGCCTATGTGCGGAGTTATTTTGACAATTATGCCGAAAGTTTTGACGAGCATCTTTGCGAAAGTCTGGATTATCGCGGGCCGGAAATTCTCTTTGCCCATGCCCGGCGCTTCCTTGGCCAGGGGCGGGCCCGCTTCGACATTCTCGACATTGGTTGTGGGACGGGCCTTGCCGGTCAAAAATTTCACGGCCTTGCGCGCAGCCTGACGGGTGTCGATCTTTCCCCGGGAATGATTGCGCAGGCAAAAGCGCGCAGCCTTTACGACGCCCTTCACATTGCCGAGGCGGTGATGTTTTTGGCCGAGGCCCCCGCAGGCCGGTACGACCTTCTGATAGCCTGTGATTCGCTCGTCTATATCGGCGATCTTGAACCCCTGATTGCTGCCGCCGTCCAGGCGTTGCGGCCAGGCGGGTTTTTCGTCCTCTCCCTTGAAAAGGGCCGTGCGCCGGGCTTTGTTTTGCAGACATCCGGCCGCTATGCGCATCATCCGGATTATTTGTCGGGGCTGGTTGCGGACCGGTTTCGCATTCGCGCTGCGGACGAGGCGGTCCTGCGGCGTGAATTTGGCGCGCCCGTCGTCGAACGGGTTTATGTGCTTGAAAGGCTATGACGGCACGAGCCTTCTAGGCTGTTGATTTTAAACAGGAAAATGTAAATTTTTTTGATCAGGTTTTCCTGATTATTGAAATCGGCTAGGATAAGGCCCATATTTTCAAGATAAGGCATGGGTCCATGCTGGCCTTGATAAAGGGCGGAAGCATTTGGGCCAGGGAAGGGTGTGATGAGCAAAGCGTCGAGACCGAAAATGGTTAGCCGCCGCAAGGCGCTGGCCCGGCTTGGACTGGGTGCCGCCGCTGTTTATACGGTGCCGGTGCTGCTGCATCTTGATGGCAGCGCCATGGCGAAGATCAAACCTTCTCCCTGCGGCAAAGGAAAAGGAAAGGGGCATTGTCCGAGTGGACCGTCGCGGCCTTCCGGACCCTCTGGGCCTTCCGGGCCTTCGCGGCCTTCCAGACCCTCTGGGCCTTCGCGGCCTTCCAGACCCTCTGGGCCTTCGCGGCCATCTGGGCCTTCGCGACCGTCATAGGTTTCAAGGCCTTTCCGTTGACCCTCATGGGCCGGTAAGAATTCATGCGGCTTCATTTCGAAGGCATTCCTCGTCCCGTTTCTTTTCAGGGATGCGATGACCTTCTTCCCTTTCTGAACCCACCGATTTCAGCCTGGCCCCATGCGGTCGAGGAAGCTGCTGTCGGGGAAGCCGAGGCGTCCAAGCCGATCCTGACCCTTGCCCGGACGGCGGCAGGGTATCGCGTTTCGTCCTGCGTTCATGACGTCACGTCCTATGATTATGCGGATGCCTATGAGGCCGTCGCGGGGTTTTTTTCCGAACTCTACATTGCGTTCATTGCCGCCAACCCAGGCCTTCTTTGTATTCATGCGGCAGCTCTACGTTTTAAAAGTGGCCTGTTCGTCTTTCCAGCCAGCGGCAAGGCTGGCAAAAGCACGCTGGCGGTCCATGGGGCGGCGGCGGGGGCTGTTCTTTTTACCGACGATGTGCTGCCCATTCGCGACGACGAGGGGCTTGGTCTTTCTTTGGGCGTCGCGCCCAGGCTTCGTCTGCCGCTGCCCGCAAATGTGACGGCGGATTTTCGCGCCTTTCTCAAGGATCGGTCTGTCTTGGAAAATGATTACGGACAATTCGTCGGCCTGAAATCCGGTGAAATCGCCAGCTTTGGTTCGGTGGCGCCGATTGCAGCCATCGTGTTGCTTGATCGCATCGAACACGGCACGCCTGCTCTCGAGAAAACAGGAAAAAGTGAGGTTCTCCGCGACCTCATGAAGCGAAATTTTACACAAGGCATTGATGCCGAGGCGAAAGTCCGACGCCTTTTGCAAATTGCAAAATCGGGCATCTGTTACCGGCTGCGCTATGTGACCTGTGATTCAGGCCTTGCGCTTTTGCGCGAAATTTCCTGAAGCGGCGCGCGCGTGACGGGTCGTGTCCGTTACCCGGCGGCCAGTTTCAGGGAAATATACCGGCAATCGTGCTGTGCCAGAACTTGACAGGCTTCGCCGGTTTGCACCCGTCGCGGTGCCGCTTCAAGGTAGATTGCCTGGCGCCAGTGGGTGTCGTCTTCGCGCGGCTTTGTTTCAAGGGTGATGGTGTCCGTCAGGTTCAGCCGGAACCACAGAAGCACGGCGTGGCAAACGCCGTCCGCCGTAACGGGGATCGCAATTTCCTTTGCTTCGGGTTTTTGGGTGGCATCCAGAAAATCGAAGGAAAAGACCTCGACCGAATCAGAAAGCATTTTATGTGGATAGGCGTTGATGCGTTTTGTCAGATATTCGGCGCTTGCAAATTCGTTGAAAAGCCGCATGTCGAACCCGCAGGCTTCGCTTGTGCGGTCTTCTTCAAAAAGACGCTCGCTTTCGACCAGCATCGCATAGACGGTGCCGCCTTTTGGAAGGATGGTCGCATTTGGTTTTAGAAGATTTGCGCGTGCATGCGCGATGACTTGCAGGATGCCTTCGCCAAGAAAACCGGCGTTTAGCAATTCCGTCACCAGCACATCGGCACGTTCCGGCAGGTCGTCGCCGATTTTTAAGTTGTAGGAATGTTTCGGCAGGATCGTTATGCGTTCGGCAAGGTCGTTTTTATGGACGATGCGGCCCGCCATTTTTGCAATCGGTTCGACGGTTTCACACGCCGTGACATGCGACGCCCCGGCGCGTGCGGCCATCATCGACAGCAGGCCCGCCCCGGCGCCGATGTCGAGAACGGTGGTGTCGTTTGAAACGCATTCCCGGATTGCCTGATCGTAGGCTTCGTTGCGCGCGCGATCGTTCATCATGGCAAAATGCCAGCGCGGCACCTGGCGTTGCTGGGCCTCGGAAAGGCCGGCGCGGGCATTTTCAAGATCGGGGTTCAGGGAAAGCGCCTTCTTGAAGGCGTCTGCCGAAGCCTCAATGCGTCCCGTCGCCAAATAGGCATTGCCCAGATTGTAATGGGCTTCGGCAAATCCGGGGTGCAGCCGGACGGCCTGCTCAAAATGCGGGATGGCGTCTTCGACGTTGCCTTCCGCCTTGCGGATGTTGCCAAGATTGTTATGCCCCTCGGCAAAGTCGGGATTGGTGCGCAGCGCGTTTTCGATATGCCGGGCGGCGCCTTCGATATCGCCCTCGTTCCGCAGAATGGTGGCAAGATTGTTTGCGGCCTCGGGAAAATCGTGGCGGATCTCCAGCGCTTTTTCAAGGGCGGCCTTGGCACCGGCAATGTCATTTTGAATGCGGAGCGTGTCGCCAAGGTTGTAATGGGCTTCCGCATAATCGGGGTGTTTTGCAACCGCTTCGCGAAGCTGGCTGATGGCTTTTTCCATGTTGCCATCGGCGCGATAGGCGACGCCGAGGCTGATCTGTGCTTCGGCAAAATCGGGACGCAGCGAAAGGGCGCTTTGAAAACGCGCGATCGCCGCCGCCGTCTTTCCCTGGGCCAGCAGGATATCGGCAAGGTTGTAGAGGGTGTCCGGTGAGGATGGGACTTGTTCGAGTGCGCGTTCAAGAAGTTCACGGGCTTCCTCGCTGGCGCCGCATTGGTGGCGGAGAACGCCAAGAAGATGCAGCGCGTCCGTATGATCCGGCTGCTGGCGCAGCACGTTTCGATAGATGGCTTCCGCGCGTTCGAATTCGCCGCGTTGGTGCAGGCGAAGGGCATCGTCCAGGCGGCGCTCTGAAGTGGCGTCCCCCTGGGGCTGGCCCTCGCGGTGTCGCGATCTGTGGGCCTGGCGGCGGCGTTGTTGTCGGTTCATCTTGTCCCTCGCTTGGATATGGCCGGACCAGCGCCTTTTGGCGGCTGTGAGGGCCAGGGCGAGTGTGGGCCAGCACGCGGCCTCGCTTCAACTGAAAAATGCACCGCCGAAATGTGGTTGAATGGGCAGGAGGGCGGCTGAATTCCAGCGGCCCTGTGGTCTGGAAAATAGGGTTGGCAGCCAATTAAGAAGGCGGCATCATGGGGAGCCCGCCGAAGCGGCGGCAACCGTCGATAAAAACGGTCGGCGGGAAAAAATCATGAAAACGATGGGGAGCATCCATGAAATCTAAGAAAAGTGCAAAGAGCTGGCCCTGGCTTCTGGCGGTTGCGGGGGTTGTTCTGCTGGCGGTCGTGCTCTTCGTCGAAAGCGGTGAGCAGAACGTCGCCATCGCGCAGGTGACAAACGAACGGCTCATGAACACCTACAAAGAGCCGGAGAACTGGATCACCCATCATGGCAATTACAACGCCCATCGTTTTTCCGGCCTTGACGAAATCACCAGCAAGAATGTCAGCAAACTTCAGGTGACCGGTACGGTCGCCCTTGGGGGAATCGAGGCGGGCGGCATCTGGCCTTTTGCAGGGTATGAGGGCACGCCCCTTGTTGAAGACGGCTATCTGTACCTGCCCGATGGCTGGGGCACCGTCTACAAATATGACGTTCGTGAGGGCGTCCCTAAACTGGTCTGGAAATACGATCCGGAAATTGATCGCGACTGGGCGGGGAATGTCACCTGCTGTGGCGTGAACAATCGTGGCGTCGCACTCTGGAAAGACAAGGTTGTTTCCCACGTTCTCGATGGCCGTTTGCTGGTTCTCGATAAGGAGACCGGCGAGCTTCTATGGGAGCGGACGGTTGCCGACCCCGACGATTCCGAAACGATTACGGGCGCACCGCTGATCGTCCGGGACTTGGCGATTACCGGGGTTGCCGGTGGCGAATACGGCATTCGTGGCTGGCTGGCGGCGACGAATTTGAATAGTGGCAAGGAAATCTGGCGCACCTACACCGTCCCGGCGCCGGGCGAACCGGGCCATGAAACCTGGAAGGACGACCACGAAGCCTGGAAGACCGGCGGCGGGCCGACCTGGGTCACGGGGTCCTATGACGCCGAGTTGAATCTCATTTATTGGGGTGTCGGCAATCCTGGCCCCGATTGGGACAATGCCTATCGTCCCGGCGACAATTTATATACGGAAAGTGTGCTGGCTCTGGACGCGACAACCGGCGAGATCAAGTGGCACTTCCAGTACACGCCAAACGATCCCTATGACTATGACTCGGTTTCCGAACATATCCTGGTGGATCTTGAAAACGCCAAGGGTGCGTCGAAGCTGGCCTTCCATGCCAACCGCAACGGTTATCTCTATGCGCTGGATCGTACGAACGGGAAGTTTCAATGGGCGACCCAGTTTGTCAAAAAAGTAACCTGGACGAAGGGCCTGGACCCCAAAACGGGCCGGCCAAATTCCTATGACCCCGATGTTGACGTTCAGAAATACGAGCCCGGCACGGCGCCAACGCGTGAGGACAAAACGGGCCGCACCTGCCCGGGCAACATGGGCGGCAAAAACTGGCCGCCGATGGCGTACAACCCCGATCGCAAGGTCGTCTACATCCCGGTGATTGAAAGCTGCAACCAGATCGACAATCAGCCGGTTGAACCCGGCAGTCGGAAGGTTCGCGACTGGTTCACCGGCGGCGGGCCTTCGCAGTTTCAGCCAATCACCGGCAGCGTGACGGCCATTGATGTGACGACCGGCAAGGTTGTTGCCAAGCAGGAAACGAAATACCCGATGCTGGGTGGCGTTCTGGCGACGGCGGGCGACCTTGTCTTTGTCGGCTATCCGGAAGGGGCTTTTGTGGCCCTTGACGGAAAAACCCTGAAAGAGCTGTGGCGGTTTGAAACCGGCGCCGGCATTAATGCGCCACCCATTACCTATGAAGTGGCCGGTAAGCAATATGTTGCCGTGGCCGTTGGCCTTGGCGGTGCGTGGCCAAAATGGTTTATCGATGGCACGAAGGGGTTGGAGGACATCAACCCTGGGAGCATGCTTTTTATCTTTGCCCTGCAATAAAGGGTCAAAGCGTTCAGGGGGGAAAGGATGCCCTGTCAGCGATGGCAGGGCATCCTTTGCTCTTCCAGCGGGTTTGAACCCGCTATTTTTAAAAGGAATGTGACCCGATGAATTTCCGCAATTTTTTCCCCTCGCTTGCCGCCGTTTTTCTGGCCTTTGGGGTCTTGGGTCTGTTTTGGTTCGGAAATAATTCCGAGGCAAGTTCCGCCCCCGAGGCCGCATCGGCGAAACCGGCGGCAGCCCCGGCGGACAGCGGCGCCACCTCCGATCTTGCCCTAGGGAAGAAAATCTACAAAAAAGCGAATTGCATCGGCTGTCACAAATGGCATGGCGATGGCGGCGGCGGGTATGGCGGCGCGGCGCTCTCGCTTCGCGAGACGTTTCTAGACCAGGAACAACTGGTCGAGGTTATTGCTTGTGGACGGCCGACGACCGGCATGCCGGCTTTCCACCGCAAGGCGTATAAAACATACAATTGCTATGACATGACAATGGACGACCTTGGCGAGGACAAACCGCCGAAACCGGTGAAGCGCCTACGCGACGCCGACATTGCCCGGGTCGCGGCCTATGTTTTTGCAAAAATCAAAGGCCAGGGCGACATGACAAAAGCCCAATGCACCGATTTCTGGGGCGATGGTGCCCGCGAGTGCAACCGCTTTAAGTAAAGGCTGGTTGGTGCATAGCAGGGCCGCACGGGGTGGGCTGCTGTACAAGGTGTTGGCTTCGGAACAGTTGGAGGCCGCATGATAAACGGGGGAACAGGTTTTATGGACTGGGTTTATCAGCATGAAACCCTGACAGCCGGTTTGGCGGCACTCCTTGCGGCTTTGTTCACTATTATTGCGTTGGTTTGCCAAATTAGGCAATCGGACCGTCATAACAAGGACCGGCGCAGCAGAAAATTTGAATCGGCGCGTGCAATATTGCCATTGGCTCTGAACCGCCTGGTTGATTATGCCGAGCACGCGCTAGATTTTTCCCTGATTGGTCAAGACAAGTTCGACAAGTCTGAAACGTATGAGGATGCTTTTCCACAGCTTCCTGATGATGTTGTTCCCGTTTTGCGGGAAGTCATTGAATATGCTGACGACGATAAAGTCGGGCATGCCCTGCGCGATCTGATTTCAGATGTTCAGGTGCATCACGCGAGAATGCTTAATTTGCCGAGGCAGGAGGTAACGGTAGAGGCAACTGGCCGCCATTGCATCAATATGCCAAGAAGGTATGAGCGGGCGATTTGGGACGCCGTTTGCTTTTTTATTCACGCTTCGAAGCTCTTCGATTATGCGCGTTCTAGAACGGATGCGCTGCCGGAAAAACCGACGGATGAAGAGGTTCGCGCGCGGATGGTAATTTTAGACATTCCGATTCCAGCCGGTTACACCGAGGCTGAGCGGCCATAATTTTACAGCATGCTTTGATCTATTCTGCCGCCGCCTGCTTGGTCTTTCGCTGCACGAGGCGTTGGAACCGGCCGCGGATATGAGGGAGGTTGCGTGACCATCAAACGCCGCACAATAGTTTATCCCGGCCTTCAGATTGAATAGCGGTGAGTATCAACTTCATAATCGCCGTCACGGATGACGATTGGTTTGAGATGCTGCGGAGGCTGGAGCATAGCGTAAACCATAGATACTGGATGGCAATAGTGGCCAAGTTCTAACTTAAAAACTGAGCCTCTTAATGTGGGCAGGTCATGTGTAGGGACTTCATAAATAAGATGTATATAAAAATGCTTCTTAGATATTTGATTATTTTTGCGGTTTTGCCGATGCTATCCGGTTGTTTGAGCCACCCAAACTTGGCTGGGCCTCGCGGAAACGCACACCTTACGGCGGTTTCTTTGAAAGAGCAGAGAGAAGCGCGACTTACAGTAAAAGTTTATCAACAAATCCCTGATGCGGCTTTTGATGTGCGGGATATTCAAGTCCAGAGGTGTCATCAATATCTGGGTGATGATGCTCCTTCCGATGAGACACTTACCGATGATCTAATTCTCGCCGCTTATACTCATGGCCTAGATGGAGTGAGTGAGATCCATTTCGAAAAAAAAGGCGGTTTATTGCAAAACTGCTGGTATGTGAAAAGAGCAATTGCAAAAAGTTTCCGTATTAAGGCGGAATAGATGCTGTCACTGAGTTTTCCCATGTACCGGCTGTGGCGAGACAGGAACTGGAGCGGGCGGAGTCAGGCCGCCTTGAACTGCCGACGCGCTTTCTTCCCGATCAGATCTTTCTGGAAAGGCACCGGCAGGCTTTTTTTGAGAAAGCGTAAGACATCGGATAGGCAAAGCCTGCTTGTCGGTGGTGATTGAAGCTGCGCTGACAAAAGGCCGCTTTAAGTAAAAACTGGTGCACCCGGCGAGATTCGAACTCACGACCTCTGCCTTCGGAGGGCAGCGCTCTATCCAGCTGAGCTACGGGTGCCATGCCTGACCTGTCGGGTCGGGCCAGAAAACCTACTCCAAAGCCGCCGCCGCCGCAAACGCCGCGCAAATTGCGCTCGCGCGCGAAATCGGTGGGGAAAATCAGGGTGCGAGGCCCCGAAAACGGCTTCTTTTTTTTCAGGCCCCGGCGACCGTTCCGGCAGCTGTTTCGGCGGACGGTTTCTGGTCGGGCGTCCGTCGCGTCAATTGCAGGAAAAGGTCCTGGAGGTCGCTTTCGCGTGTTGTTAAATCGGCCACCGTTAGCCCCGCTTCGCGCACGGCGCTCAGGATATCGCCAATGCTGGTTTTGCTGGTTCGAAACGCAAAATGCAGGCACCGGGGCGGTTGCAGGGTGGCGCGAAAGCGCAGCAACGTTTCCGGCACCGCGTGCAGGTCTTCGGCCACGGTGACCACCATTTCCCGTTTGTCCATCCGGCGCAGCAGATTTTCCGTCCGGTCGCAGGCGACAAGGCGGCCATGGTTGACGATGGCGATCTGTTCGCAAAGCTGTTCGGCTTCTTCCAGATAATGGGTCGTCAGCAGGATCGTCGTGCCCTTTGCATTTAATTCGCGGAGCAGGTTCCAGAGCTGCTGGCGGAGTTCGACATCGACGCCGGCGGTCGGTTCGTCCAGAACCAGGATGGGCGGGTTGTGCACCATCGCCTTGGCGATCAACAGGCGGCGCTGCATGCCGCCGGAAAGCGTGCGCGCATACGCGTCCGCCTTGTCTTCAAGGTGCAGGGCGCGCAGGATTTCGTCCGTGTGCCGCGCCCGCCGGGGCACGCCGTAAAACCCGGCCTGAACTTCCAGCGCCTGATGCGGGGTCAGAAAGGGGTCGATGTTCAATTCCTGGGGCACGACGCCGATGGCGGCGCGGGTCCGCCGTGACTCGCCGTCGATGTCATAGCCCCAGATGTTTACCGTGCCCGCGGTTTTGATGGCTAGGCCGGCAAGGATGTTGATCAGGGTCGATTTTCCGGCCCCATTGGGTCCCAGCAGGCCAAAGAAGCTGCCGCGCGGGATCGTCAGATCAAAATCTTCAAGGGCGCACACGCCACCGCGATAGACTTTCTTCAGGCTCCGGATTTCGATGGCGTTTTCAGTGGCGTTTTCACGCGGCGGTGCGGCCGCAGATTCGACGCTGGTTGCGGATTTTTTATGGGTTTTGTTCATTTTGCCGGAATTGAAAGGACGGACGGTTGATTGGGCGCTTCCAATCGCTATCATCCGTCGAAAGGCTCGCAAGAGCAAGGTTTGCTGGCTTAAGGCTGGCTGGATAAAAGAAAGCATGCGCGTATGGAAGACGAAACGATTGTTGTAACGACGCCGAGCATTGCCTGCGATGGCGGCGATGGGGCCGCTGGCCACCCGCGTGTTTTTCTTGATGTGAAGAAGCGCGGCGAAATTGCCTGTCCCTATTGTTCGCGCTATTTTGTTCTGGAAAAGAAAAACAGCTAGAAAGGCGCAGCACCTTGGGCGCCGTTCCAAAACATTTTTTTCTTGTCGATGGCTCGGGGTTTATCTTCCGCGCCTATCACGCGTTGCCGCCGCTAACCCGGTCGGACGGTACGCCGGTCGGTGCCGTCTATGGCTTCATCCAGATGTTGATGAAGCTGATTGATGATACGGATGCTGATCACATCGCCATTGTTTTTGATTCAGGCCGCATCACCTTTCGCAACGACATTTACCCGGAATACAAAGCCAACCGGTCGGAAACGCCGGAAGATCTGATCCCGCAATTTGCCTTGATCCGCGAGGCGACGGCGGCGTTCGGCCTGGCATCTGTCGAATTGCAGGGGTTCGAAGCGGATGATTTGATTGCGACTTACGCACGCGCTGCCGCGCGCGACGGCGCGGAAGTAACCATCGTGTCTTCGGACAAGGACCTGATGCAGCTTGTCGACGCCAACATCACGATGTTCGATGCGATGCGCAATCGTCGCATTGGCCCAAAAGAAGTGAAAGAAAAATTCGGCGTCGCGCCCGATCGCGTGGTTGAGGTTCAGGCGCTGGCGGGGGATAGCAGCGACAACGTGCCGGGAGTTCCGGGGATCGGCATCAAGACGGCGGCCGAACTTATTTTGAAATATGGGGACGTTGAAAACCTGCTGGCCCATGCCGACGAGATTAAACAGCCGGTCCGGCGCGAACGCTTAAAAGCGAATGCCGAGATGGCGCGACTTTCGCATCGGCTGGTTCAGCTTCGCGACGACGTAGCCGTTCCGGCCCCCATCGCATCGTTCAAAGTCCGTGCGCCGGACCCGTCGAAGCTGTTGGAATTCTTAAGGTTTCAGGGCTTTAAGACCCTGGCCGCGCGGGTGGAAAGCCGCCTGGCCGTGGGCGATGGCCCAGGCCCCGGCGCGCCGGTTTCGCCGCAAGAAACGCCCCATGCTTACGAGCTTGTCCAGACGGCGCCGCGATTGCAGGCCTGGCTTGATGAAATCAGCGAAGCGGGCGTCGTCGCCTTTGATACGGAAACGACAAGCCTAAACGCCATGGCGGCGGAACTTGTCGGCTTTTCCCTGTCCGTTGCATCGGGCAAGGCCTGCTATGTCCCCCTTGCCCATTGTCGGTCGGATGCGGGCACGCTGGCCCTTGATGCGCCATCAGAAGAAAATTTTTCCCAGATCGATTTTGACGAGGCCATGGCTTTGCTAAAGCCGATGCTTGAGAACGAACATGTCCTGAAAATCGGCCAGAATCTGAAATACGACATGGTGGTGATGGCGCGCCATGGCATTTCCATCGCCCCCTTTGACGACACGATGCTGATGTCCTACGTCCTTGAGGGCGGCCTGCATGGCCATGGCATGGACGAACTGGCGCGCCTGCATCTGGGGATCGAGACGATCACGTACAAAGACGTTGTTGGCAGCGGCAAAAAGAAGCTTCGCTTTGATGCGGTGCCCCTTGCACCGGCCTGCGAATACGCCGCCGAAGACGCCGACGTGACGGGCCGGCTTTACCGCTTTCTAAAGCCCAGGCTGGCCCCGGCCCATGTCACAACGGTCTATGAAACGATCGAACGTCCCCTTGTGCCGGTCCTTGTTGCGATGGAACGCGTCGGTATTCTTCTCGACAAGGCGCAATTGCGAAAATTAAGCGCCGATTTCGCGGGCCGTATGGCTGCGCTGGAAGCAAAAATTCATGAGGCGGCCGGCCACCCGTTCAACGTCGCGTCGCCAAAGCAGCTTGGTGAAGTGCTGTTCGAGGAAATGGGTTTTGCGGGTGGCAAGAAGGGCAAGGCGGGGGCCTATGGCACCGGCGCGGACGTGCTGGATCGTCTGGCGGCTGAGGGCCATGGGTTTCCGGAACTTGTTCTGGAATGGCGGCAACTGGCCAAGCTGAAAAGCACCTATACCGACAGCCTGGCCGAGCAGATCAACCCCGAAACGGGCCGCGTGCATACGTCCTTTGCGATGGCGGTAACGTCAACGGGAAGGCTGTCTTCGTCGGACCCGAATTTGCAGAACATTCCCATTCGCACGGAAGAAGGCCGCAAAATCCGCAAGGCCTTCATTGCCAAAAAAGGAATGCGGCTTCTTTCCGCCGATTATTCACAGATTGAGCTGCGCCTGCTTGCGGAAATGGCAAACATCACGGCCCTGCGCGAGGCGTTTCAGGATGGGGTCGATGTGCACGCCCTGACCGCCTCCCAGGTCTTCGGCGTGCCGGTTGAAGGCATGGATCCGATGATCCGCCGCCAGGCAAAGGCGATCAATTTCGGCATCATTTATGGCATCAGCCCCTTTGGGTTGGCCCGCCAGCTTGGCATCGCCCAGGGGGAGGCGACGGCCTATATCGAAGCCTATTTCGCGCGCTACCCAGGCATTCGCGCCTATATGGAAGAAACAAAGGAATTTGCGCGGAGCCACGGCTTTGTCGAAACGCTTTTCGGGCGGCGCTGTTACGTCCCCGGCATTAAGGACAAGAACCCGGCGCGGCGCAATTTTTCCGAACGCGCGGCGATCAATGCGCCCCTTCAGGGGTCCGCCGCCGATTTAATCAAGCGGGCGATGATCCGCCTGGGCCCCGCACTTCAGGCCGCGTCGCTTTCCGCGCGCATGCTGTTGCAGGTCCATGATGAACTTATTTTAGAAGTACCCGAGGCTGAGGCCGAGGAAACGGCGCGCCTCGTCGCCGATGTAATGGAAACGGCGGCGGCGCCTGCCGTGACGATTTCCGTGCCGATTGTTGTTGAAACAAATTTTGCTTTGAACTGGGCCGAGGCCCATTAAAAAGCCGGCCCCAGGGGGGCCGGCTTTTCTTTCCGTCGCCTTCCGAAAAACCGTGAAAGACGGTTTGTTTTTTAGGCCGCGCGGATCGAGGCGGCTTTTACCTTGTCGTCCACATGTTCTTCGAACTGCTTGAAATTTTTCTCGAAACGTTGGGTCAGGTCGCGGGCCGTCGTGTCATAGTCCTGCTTGTCTGCCCAAGTATCCCGTGGATTTAGAACGCCATCGGGGACGTCCGGGCAGCTTTCCGGTACGGCCATGCCGAAGTTTGGATCCGTGGTCATGGGGGCTTTCGCCAGCCGGCCATCCAGGGCGGCATGAACCATGGCGCGCGTGTGCCCGATTGCCATCCGTTTGCCGACGCCATAGACGCCGCCGCTCCAGCCTGTGTTGACAAGCCAGCAATCGACCTTGTGTTTCGCGATCTTTTCGCGCAGCAACTCGGCGTAAACGGTCGGTTGGCGCGGCATGAAGGGCGCTCCGAAGCAGGCCGAGAAGGTGGCCTGAGGTTCGGCCCCGACGCCCTTTTCCGTGCCGGCGACGCGTGCCGTATAGCCGGACAGAAAATGATACATCGCCTGTTCCGGTGAAAGACGGCTGATTGGGGGCAACACCCCAAAGGCGTCCGCCGTCAGCATGATGATTGTTTTTGGATGCTTGCCGGTGCCCGTCTCGCTGGCATTGGGGATGAAGTCGATGGGGTAGGAGGCGCGCGTGTTTTCCGTCAGCGTCGCGTCGTCCAGGTCCAGGATCCGGCTGCCTTCGTTGAAGACAACGTTTTCCAGAATCGTGCCGAAACGCTGGGTGGTGGCAAAAATTTCCGGCTCGGCTTCCTGGCTCAGGCGAATGACTTTCGCATAGCAGCCGCCCTCGAAATTAAAAACGCCATTGTCCCCCCAGCCATGCTCGTCATCGCCGATAAGCGTGCGCGACGCATCTGCGGACAGGGTCGTCTTGCCGGTTCCGGAAAGGCCGAAGAAGATCGCTGAATCGCCTTCGGGCCCGATATTTGCTGAACAGTGCATCGGCAGGACGCCGCGTTCCGGCAGCAGATAGTTCAGGATGCTGAAGACGGATTTTTTGATTTCACCGGCATAGCTTGAACCGCCGATAAGGATCAGGCGTTTCGAGAAATCGACAACAACAAAAACGTCCGAATTCGTCCCATCGATCTCCGGCATGGCCTGAAAAGAGGGCGCGTGCAGGATGGTAAATTGCGGTGTGAAATTGCGTAGCGCATCCTCGGTCGGCTGAATAAACATGTTGCGAGCGAAAAGGTTGTGCCATGCCGTCTCCGTGACGACGCGCACATGCAACTGGAAGGTGGGGTCGGCCCCGGCATAACAATCCTGAACAAAGAGTTCGCGGCCCTCGAAATAGGCAAGCATGCGTGCATAGAGACCGTCGAATTGTGCCGGTTTCATAGGCCGGTTGACATTGCCCCAGTTGATGTTGGCTTCGCTTCCCGGTTCTTTCGTGAAGAACTTGTCGTTCGGCGAGCGGCCCGTATGGATGCCGGTGTGCGCGATAAACGCGCCGCCATGACCAAGATGGCCTTCGCCGCGCCGGATGGCCTCTTCGTAAAGCGAAGCGGTCGTGTGGTTCCAATGGGCGGTTGAAACGTTCCGGATGCCATGCTTCTCAAGTCCATGGCTGCTTTGTACGGGGCCAGTTTGCTGCAAGGTTTTGTCCTCTTTGGCGGGTGTTTCTTTTGGAAGGTGCTGTTACCGTTCGGGGGCTTTTTCGGCTACATGCGACCCCCCTCTCCAATGCCGTGTATCATGCCGGAAGCAGTCATTCTAATCAAATTGACAACCCTGCTGAAAAGCAACCTTTTTTGTGGCATTTGGGAGGGAGCCTCCCGGATTTTTGGTGGTTTGCCACGGGCTTTCATGGGCCGCTGGGTTCCGGCGGGTCTCCGGCACAGATCAGGTTCGTGCGCCGGCGACCCTGGGCTTGCGGGTTTTCCACAATCCTGCGATCCTCCCGGTGTCTTCAAGCCCCTTTTGAGGCCGCCGATTTGCCGTCAGGCAAAAAAAGATCGGCGAGGGTTCACCGCCGAATGCTCCAGGTTCACGGTACCAGCATCGTTTGGAAGGGCGCGGCCCTTCTTTTGCGCGGCCCGTCGGGCAGCGGCAAATCCGATCTGGCCTTGCGCCTGGTCGAGGCCGGAGGCGCGCTGATTGCTGACGATCGGACCATCCTTGAAATTCAGGCGGGGCGGCTTATCGCGTCCGCCCCGCCGCCGATTTCCGGCCTGCTCGAAATTCGCGGCATTGGCATTGTCAAGGTGGCAAGCGCCCGGCCAGCCGTACTCGAACTGGTTGTGGATCTTGTGCGGCCCGAGGCGGTCGTGCGCATGCCGGAAAAAGCGTGCTGCGTCTATCTGGGGATAACGCTGCCGCAGGTTTTCATTGCGCCCTTTGAGGGTTCGGCGGTGGTGAAACTGCGTTACGCAATCGAAGCAGCCCGCAACGACGGTCGTGCGGCGTGACGGCGCACAGGAAAAAAACGGCGGCCGCCTCGGATCGGCGCGTTCTTCTGGTCACCGGCCTTTCCGGTGCCGGTCACACGACGTCGCTTCGTGCGCTGGAGGATTTTGGCTTTGAAGCAATCGACAATTTGCCGCTTTCGCTTCTCCGGCATCTTCTGCATTCCCCGGATAGTTTTGTGCGCCCCCTGGCCATTGGGGTGGACATTCGCACGCGGGATTTCGAAGCTGCAAACCTGTTGGAGGAAATCGAATCGCTGGGTGCGTTCGATGGGTTTGATCTACAGCTTCTTTTCCTCGACTGTGACGACGACGTGTTGTTGCGTCGCTTTACGGAAACGCGTCGGCGGCATCCGCTGGGCGGCGATCGGCCGGTGCTGGACGAAATTACCCATGAGCGTCAGTTGCTTGCCCCCATCCGTGAGCGTGCGGATATTGCCATTGATACGACGCGGCTTTCGCCTCGGGAACTTTGCCGGCAGTTGAAAGAAATCTTTGTTGACGGCACCACGCACAAATTGCGGCTTTTTGTCACGTCTTTTGCCTACGCAAACGGACTTCCCCGTGAGGCGGACCTGGTGTTCGACGTTCGTTTTCTGGCCAATCCCCATTATGTGCCTGCGTTGCGACCGCTTAGCGGCTGTGATAGGGAGGTTGGGGAATGCATTGCAAAAGATCCGGGTTTTGATTTGTTCTTCGATGGGATGACGGCCATGCTGGCCATGTTGCTTCCCCGCTTCGAAGAAGAAGGAAAAAATTATCTGACGATTGCGATCGGCTGCACAGGTGGCCGGCACCGTTCGGTTTTTGTCGCCGAAAAACTTTATGCATGGTTGTCGAAGGAAGGCCGGAAAGTATCCCTTCGGCATCGGGATCTCGGTGTTTTGCCGGCGGAATTTTCTTAAGAGGGCCAGATGATAGGACTCGTACTCGTAACCCATGGTTGCCTGGCGGATGAATTTGCCAAAGCGCTTGAGCATATTGTCGGGCCGCAAAAGCAGCTTCAAACCGTTTGCATTCATCCGGAAGATGATATGGAAAAACGCCGTGAGGAAATCCTGGCGCGCGTTGCGGACGTTGACACGGGCGATGGTGTCGTTGTTTTGACGGACATGTTTGGTGGCACGCCGTCAAACCTGGCCATCTCGACCATGGATCACGCCGGCGCTGAAGTGATTGCCGGGTTGAACCTGCCGATGCTGATCAAGCTTGCGAGCGTTCGTGCAAAAACCGACGTTGTGACGGCAGTGGCGGCGGCACAGGACGCGGGCCGCAAATACATCAACGTTGCTTCGCATTTTCTCGCCGAAGAAGAAAACACCTAGCGGAGCGAAGCCAGTGGGGCGGGAAACCGAATCAGGGGATGGCCTGTGTCAACATCTCCGGATCCAGAATGAGCGCGGCCTGCATGCCAGGGCGGCGGCGAAATTTGTTCGCTGCGTGGCGCGCTTCGAAGCGGAAATTGTCGTCGCCTGTCGGGGGAATAGCGTTTCCGGGCTTTCGATCATGGGCTTGTTGACCCTTGCGGCCAGTCGCGGCACATGGATCGAGGTCAAGGCTTCTGGCCAGGAGGCGGCGGCGGCGCTGGCGGCGCTGGCGGCGCTGGTGCGGGATAAATTTGAGGAAAGCTGACGCATGCCGGGGCGTTCGCCCCTTGATTGCCGTGTAAAAATACTGCTATGTCGAGGCCCACTCTCCGGTACCGTGCCGGTGCTTTCAGACGGAAACATCCGGCGGCAACAGAAGGATTCGGCGTTCCATGGCAGCCTTGACCGATTACAAGATCAAAGACATCGCACTGGCTGGTTGGGGGCGTCGCGAAATTGCGATCGCCGAGACGGAAATGCCGGGGTTGATGGCGCTGCGCGAGGAATATGGCAAGTCCCAGCCCCTGGCGGGCGCGCGCATCGTTGGCTGCCTGCATATGACGATTCAAACGGCGGTTCTTATCGAAACGCTGCTCCATTTGGGTGCCTCGCTTCGGTGGAGTTCGTGCAACATCTTCTCGACCCAGGATCACGCTGCTGCGGCCGTCGTAAAAGACAGCGGCGTTCCCGTTTTTGCCTGGAAGGGCGAGACGGAAGAAGAATATGACTGGTGCGTCGCGCAAACCGTTCAGGGCCCGGATGGCTGGCGACCGAACATGATCCTGGACGATGGCGGGGATTTGACCCGCGTCATGCACGAACAATTTCCAGACTTGATGAAGGACGTAAAGGGTATTTCCGAAGAAACGACGACCGGCGTGCTGCGCCTTCGTGAAATGCAGGACGCGGGCCGGTTGATGGCACCGGCCATTAATGTGAACGATTCGGTGACGAAATCAAAATTCGACAATCTCTATGGCTGTCGCGAAAGCCTGATTGACGGCATCAAGCGGGCAACGGATGTCATGCTGGCCGGCAAGATCGCCATCGTGAACGGTTTTGGCGACGTGGGCAAGGGCTGTGCTGCCTCGCTTCAGGGTCAGGGCGCGCGCGTTCTGGTGACAGAGGTCGATCCCATCTGTGCGCTTCAGGCCGCCATGGAAGGCTTTCAGGTCACGACGATGGAAGAGGCGGCACCAATTGGCGACATCTTCGTAACCGCGACCGGCAATCTGGACGTGATTACGCTGGATCACATGCGCGAGATGAAGGACCGCGCCATTGTCTGCAACATCGGTCACTTCGATAGCGAAATTCAAATCGACGCGTTGAGCAATTACACCTGGGAGGAAGTCAAACCCCAGGTTGATGAAGTTGTCTTTCCGGATGGCAAGCGGCTGATTGTGCTGGCGAAGGGGCGGCTCGTCAATTTAGGGTGCGCCACCGGCCATCCAAGCTTTGTGATGAGTGCCTCCTTCTCGAACCAGGTGCTGGCGCAGATCGAGCTGTGGCAGGGAAATACAAAATATGAGCGCCAGGTCTACGTCTTGCCGAAACATCTCGATGAAAAGGTTGCGGCGTTGCACCTTGCGCGGCTTGGGGTAAAGCTGACGACGCTGACGAAGGAACAGGCGCAATATATAGGCGTCACGCCGGAAGGCCCCTTCAAACCCGATTACTACCGTTACTAGCGTTCCTGGCAATCGGCTCTCTTGATCTTCGATGCTTTCGGGCGATGCTTTCGGGATGTCTTGTTCGCGCCTTTTTTCGCGCTTAAACTCATCGCCATGTGGAAATCGGGGATAGGCTGCGGCCTCTCGCCGGCCGGCCGCTGCGGAATCTTTTTACCATGACGCCGCCCGCCGGAGGGTCTGGGGGAAAGGGGGCATGTTGAACGTGGCATTGGACCCTGTTTTTCAAGGCGCGGCTTTGCTGGCTGTCGGGCTGGCCTTTGGCTATTTTCTTTTTGTGCGGCCCCTGCGGCGGCGGCTAGGGGCCACGCGACGGATCGCAAAGCGGGCCGTGGCGGATGTGGCTTGCCTGCGCGCATTTCTTGGCGCCGCTTCGGGCGGCTTCTTCTTTTGGCGGGCAGGTGGTGAGGCGGAGACAGCCTTCGGCGATTTTTCGGAATTTTTGACGTTGCCGGCAAATCAGCCAACCCGCTTCGATGGCGTGCTGGCCTGCCTCGATCCGGCTATGGCCGAGGCGCTTCGCAACGCGGTTGCAAAACTTCGCACGACGGGCAAGAGCTTTTCCCTGGATGTTGCGACGGTGGATGGGTGCAAGCTGAAAGCCCATGGCCGGCGGATTGAAGCGCCGGGTCGAAGCGGCCTTGATGAGGGCAGTCTTGGGGAAGGCGTCTGGTTCGAGGACGTGACGGAAGCCGCTGCCCACGCGGCGGAATTTTCCGAACAAACGGCAAGGCTTTCTCAGGATCGGGACCAGCTTCGGTTTCTTCTCGATCAGATTCCCTTTCCGGTGTGGCGGCGGGGAAAGGATTTGGCGATTGCCTTTGCCAACCGCGCTTATGCATCCGTCCTCGGCGTGCGTCCCGACGAGGTTGTTGCGCACAAGCGGGAACTTGCCGCAGGGGTCGTTGGTGACGGCGGTCAGGAGGTGGCAAGGCGTGCCCAGCGTGTCGGTTCGCCGCAATCGGAGAGCCACCATTTTGTCGTCGCAGGCTTCCGCCGTCTTCTTGAAATTACCGAAATTCCCCTGCTGGATCAGGGCGGGATGGCCGGCTATGCCCAGGACTTTACGGAAATCGAGCGCGTCCAGGATGAGCTTGGCCGTCACGTCGACGCCCAGGCAAAGGTGCTGGGTGCGCTGGCAATCGCGATTGCCATCTATGGGCCGGACATGCGGCTGAAATTCTTCAACCAGGCCTTCGCTTCGCTCTGGGGGCTGAACGAAAGCTGGCTGAAGAAAGAACCGATGCAGGGCGAAGTTCTGGAAACGTTGCGCGCTAGAAGACGGTTGCCGGAAACGGTCGATTTCCCTGCCTATAAGAACGAGCAACTTGCCCGTTTCACCTCGTTGATCGACCCTGTCGAAGAACTTTTGCACCTTCCCGATGGCGCGACGCTGCGCTCGACGGTTTTGCCGCATCCCTTTGGGGGGCTGCTCTGCACCTATGAGGATGTGACAAACAAACTGGCCCTTGAGCGCTCCTACAACACCTTGATCAAGGTTCAGCAGCAATCCCTGGACAACCTCTACGAAGGCGTGGCTGTCTTTGGCAGCGACGGGCGTCTGAAGCTCAGCAACCCGGCCTATGCGCGGATCTGGGAGCTTTCGCCGGATGACCTTGATGGCGACCCGCATGTCTCCCAATTGGTGGATGGGATAAAGGAATTTACCTGTGCGAGCGACTGGCCGACGTTGCGTGAAAAGATCGTCGTTGGCACCTGCGCGCGCGTCTCAAAGCGTGGCCGCTTCCACCGCCAAGACGGCACGACGGTGGATTTTGCCAGCCTGCCGCTTACCGACGGCGGGGTTTTGTGGCGCTACATTGATGTGACGGACAGCACACGGGTGGAACGCGCCCTGCGCGAGCGCAACGAAGCACTGGAAGCGGCGGATAAATTGATGTCGGAATTTGTTGCGCATGTTTCGTATGAATTCCGCACCCCCCTGAATACGATCATCGGTTTTACCCAGATGCTCGAACAACGTTATTTTGGCGAGCTTACGGATCAGCAGACAATTTATGTGGGTGGGATTCTCGATTCTTCACAAGTGCTGCTTTCGCTTATCAACGACATTCTGGACATGGCGATGATCGAGGCTGGCCAATTGGAGCCAAAATGGGAAGATGTGGCCGTTCGTCCCCTGCTGGAAGACGTGCTTGGGCTCGTTCAGCAAAGGGCAAATGAAAAAAATGTGATTGTCGTGATGGATTGCGTGCCAAATTTAACGCCGATCCATGCTGACAAGCAGCGCCTGAAGCAGGCGCTCTTCAAACTTCTGAACAACGCGATCAAATTTAGCATGCCGGGCGGAAAGATTTCGCTTTCCGCGCGCCAGGAAAAGAAGGCGCTCGTCCTGCAAATATCGGATGCGGGCATTGGTGTTCCGCCGGAGGAGCAAGAACGCATCTTCGATCGGTTTGAACGCGGCAGCGCAAGCAAGGGCCTTGGTTTGGGCCTTGGCCTGCCGCTGGTTAGGAAGTTCATTGAATTAAGCGGCGGCCGGGTCGTGCTTGAATCCACGCCTGGCAAAGGCACGACCGTTCGCTGCTACCTGCCCTATGATCGGCCGGTTGCCAGGCCTCTGGTTGGTGGGGAAAGGCTTGCGTCTGCGCAGGGGCAGGTCACGGACCCGTCTTTGAAGCGCGACAGCTGACATCTGGCGGCAAGGCGGCGTGCCGCGATCGGTATGACGGGAAACGGATTTATGGCTGAAAAAGATTTTCCAAGCCGGGTTGTAAAACTGGATCTTCCCGACCTTGCAGCGACGGAAACCCTTGCCCGATTTGTTGCCCATCACGTTTGCCGTGGCGACGTAATCGGCCTTGGCGGGGAGTTGGGCGCGGGCAAGACGGCTTTTGCGCGTGCGTTCATTCATGCGCGTGCCGGGGGCGTGAAAGAGGATGTGCCATCGCCGACCTTTACGCTTGCGCAAATTTACGACCTTGCCGAATTTCCTGTCTGGCATTTTGATCTCTATCGGCTTGCGAAGGCAGAAGACGCCGTGGAACTTGGCATTGAGGACGCCTTTGCCGACGGGGTTTCCCTCATCGAATGGCCAGGGCGGCTTGGGCCCTTGCTGCCCAGGGACCGACTCGACATCCTGTTGACGCAAGGGGTGGCTGTGGACGCTCGCCAGGCCGTGCTGGTGGGTCATGGCAGTTGGGTGATGCGGCTGGAAGCCCTGGACGCTGCCGACGCGCTTGTGGAATTTGAAGCCCGGGCGGGCAGCGATGACTGAACGAAGCGGATTGCAGCAGGGCTTTCTGGCGTCGTGCGGGCTGGGGGATGCGGCTGTGACGCCGCTTGCAAGCGACGCGTCCTTCCGCCGTTATGCGCGCGTTGCTGGCAGGGACGGCGGTTTTATTCTGATGGACGCGCCGCACGATTGCGAAGATGTGCGTCCGTTTGTGGCAATCGCCCGGCATCTTCAGGGCCTTGGTTACAGCGCGCCGGAAGTGTTTTCCGTCGATGCAGAAAACGGCTTTCTGCTTCTCGAAGATTTGGGCGAGGCGACCTATGCGCGCATGCTTGCCGACGCGGAAATGGAAGAACCCCTCTACAGCCTTGCGGTCGATCTTTTAATCAACCTTCACCGGCACCCTTTGGAAATTGCGGTGCCGGAAAAACTTCCGGCCTATACGAATGCACGCTTTCTTGAAGAAGCCATGCTGCTGGTGGATTGGTATCTGCCGGCGATGACGGGCGACATGCCTTCGCCGGAAACACGTGCAGCCTTTGCCGCGCTCTGGCCGCCATTGCTTGACCTGGCGCGCACAGGCTCAGAAACGCTTGTCCTGCGCGACTACCATGTGGACAACCTTCTCTACCTGCCGGACCGGGACGGGGTTGGCGCGTGCGGCCTTCTTGATTTTCAGGACGCGCTTTGCGGCCCGGCGGTCTATGATGTTGTCTCCCTTCTTGGGGATGCGCGCCGCGATGTTGCGCTTGCCTGTGTCGAACGGATGAAGGCGCGTTACCTTGCCGCCTTTCCGGATCTGGACCATCAGGCGTTTGCACGCGCTTACGCCATTTTAGGCGCCCAGCGAAATTGCAAGATCCTCGGCATCTTTACGCGTCTTTTCCGGCGTGACGGGAAGGCGCTTTATCTTTCGCACATCCCGCGTGTCTGGCGGTTGCTGGAAGAAAATCTGGCCGCGCGCGAACTGGCACCGTTGCGCGATTGGCTGGACGCGAATTTGCCGCCGGCGTTGCGGAACGCCCCAGAGGCGAAATCTTGAAGATGGCACAAGGCGCACCCTCGCAGGCAATACCCTTTCGGGCGATGGTATTGGCGGCGGGGCGCGGCGAACGCCTGCGCCCGCTTACGGACAGCCTGCCAAAGCCCCTTGTTCCCATTGCCGGGCGCAGCCTTCTCGATCGCACACTGGACCGGCTGGTGGTGGCGGGCATCGAAGACGTCGTTGTTAACCTGCATTATCTGGGCGCGCAGATTCGCACACAGCTTGCCCCCCGGCGTGACCTGAAGATCACCTATTCCGAAGAGGCCGAAGCCCTTGAAACCGGCGGCGGTCTGGCCCATGCGCTGGCCCATTTTCAGGGCCGGAATTTTTTTGCCATCAATGGCGACGTGCTTTGGCAGGACTTTGGGCCCCCGGCGCTGGCCCGGCTGGCGGCGGCCTGGGACGACGCGAAGATGGATGGGCTTCTCCTGCTTCAGCCCGTTGCGCGTGCCGTCGGCTACGACGGTGCGGGGGATTTTGAAATGGCGGCGGATGGGTGCCTAGAACGCCGCCAGGGGTCCTCGGCCCCCTTCGTCTTTACCGGCGTGCAGCTTCTTCATCCAAGGCTTTTTGACACGGCACCGGAAGGGCGTTTTTCCCTCAACCTTCTATACGATCAGGCCCTGTCAAAGGGACGCCTTTTCGGCCTGGCTCATAAAGGCGCATGGTTTCATATTGGCACCCTGTCCGGCCTGGCCATGGTCGAAGAAAACTTTCAGGAAGGCCAGCCATGATCGGGCAAGCATGACCACGCGGCCGAAGGTTTTGTCGATTGCGCCCGGCAAGGGTTTTGTCGATGCGCTTGCTGCCGGCATTCTGGACGAAATTGGCGAGGACGTTTTCCGTCTTGCCGATTACCGCATTCTTCTTCCGACCCGTCGCGCCGTTCGCGCCCTTCGTGAAGCGTTTCTGCGTTTGCGTGGCGGGCAGCCGATGGTGCTTCCAGCCATGCTGCCAATCGGCGACGTGGATGAAGAGGCCTTTCTTTTTCAGGAAAGCCCGTTCGCCAAAGACGCCCTGAACCTGCCCCCGGCAATTTCGGAGCTGCGCCGCCGCCTGCTTTTAAGCGAACTTTTGATGCATGAGGGCCTGCTCCGCAAGGACGGGCGCGATCGCCCAACGCCAGAGCAGGCCGCCACCCTTGCCGCCGAACTGGCCCGTTTCCTCGACCGGGTGGAGACGGAACGCCTGTCTCTCGACAAGCTGGCCCGACTGGTGCCAGAGGATTACGCCGTCCATTGGCAGGAGACGCTTCGTTTCCTGCAAATCCTGACGGATTATTGGCCGGGAATTCTGGTCCAGGAAGGTTGCATTGATCCGGCGGACCGCCGCAACCGGCTGCTGGAAGCGCAGGTAAAAATGTGGCTGGCCTCGCCGCCAAAGGGTCCGGTCATCGCGGCGGGTTCGACCGGCAGCATTCCGGCGACGGCGGATCTTTTAAGCCTGGTTGCCTGTCTGCCGAAAGGGCGGCTGGTGCTGGCCGGTCTGGACCGTTCCATGGACGCGGAAAGCTGGCAGGCGCTAAACGCCACCCACCCCCAGTTTGGGCTGAAACGCCTGCTCGAACAGCTTGACCTTGCGCGCGACGACGTTGGCGACTGGTCCGCCGACGTTCCCGAAACCTGCGCAGAACGGGCCGAGCTTGCCTCGGAATTGATGCGGCCTGCGGAAACGACCCATCTCTGGCATCGCTCAGAGCGGCCTTGGGACAAGGCGTTGCAGGATGTGCGCCGCATTGAATGTGCAGACCCGGCGGAGGAGGCGGGTGTGATCGCCCTTTTGCTGCGCCAGTCCCTTGAGGAAGACGGCACCCGGGCGGCGCTGGTGACGCCGGATCGCAACCTTGCGCGCCGCGTGGCGGCCGAGCTTCGCCGGTGGAACATCGAAGTCGATGATTCGGGGGGCACATCCCTTGATACGACGGCCCCCGGCACATTTTTACGCCTGACGGCCCGTCTGATGGCCGAGAACATATCGCCGGTGGCGCTGATGGCCTGTTTCAAACACCCGCTTGCGGCGGGCGGGCTGTCGCCGGCGGATTTCCGCAGGCGGACCCGTCAACTCGAAGTGGCAGCCTTGCGCGGCCCGCGTCCGGCCCCCGGTTTTTCAGGCTTGAAGGAGGCCTTGAAGGCACCGCACCGCGTCGGCAATGGGGCAGAACGTGACGCGTTGGTGGCCTGGGTTGCGGGGCTTGAAAAGATGGCGGGTCCGTTTGCCAGGGCAATGGCGAAAACCAGCGTCAGCCTTGGCGAGCTTCTCGATCTTCACGTCGCCTTTTCAGAGGCGCTGGCCATGACGGACGCCATGACGGAAAGTTCGGCTGCGGGAGAGCGGCTTTGGGCCACGCCGGCGGGCGAAGCGCTTGCCGAATTCATTGCCGATTTGCGTGCTGCGGCGCGTGGCTTTCCGCGATTGGCGGGGGCGGATTACGCGGCCCTTTTCGAATCCCTTCTTACAGGCCAGGTTGTGCGCCCCTATGGGGGCCAGCATCCGAGAATTCATATCTGGGGCCCCCTTGAGGCCCGCCTCCAGCAGGCGGAGCTGCTGATTCTTGGTGGGCTGAACGAGGGTGTCTGGCCACCTTCGAGCGAGACGGACCCCTGGATGAGCCGACCGATGCGCGAGAAATTCGGCCTGCCCCTGCCGGAACGACGCATCGGCCTTTCCGCTCATGATTTTGCGCAAGGCTTTTCCAGCCCGCGCGTTGTGTTGACGCGCGCTGCCCGCGCCGATGGGGCGCCGACGGTGCCTTCGCGCTGGTTGCTGCGTCTTGAAAGCCTGGCCGGGTCCGACACGGCGGACGGTGTGAAAAATCCGTTGCGTTGGCGCGCCCTGCTTCAGATGCCCGCGAAGAAAATTCAAATCGGGGCGCCGAAACCCTGCCCGCCGCTGGCGGCTCGGCCGCGCAAATTGTCGGTAACGGCCATCGAAACCTGGATGCGGGACCCTTACGCGATTTACGCTCGCCATATTTTGCGGCTAAGGCCGTTGGATCCGATGGACGCCGATCCGGGTGCGGCAGATCGCGGGCGTTTCATTCATGCCGCGCTTGATCGTTTTGTGCGTGCCTATCCGGATCAACTGCCGAAGGATGCCGTCGAAAAACTTCTGAAAATCGGCAAGGACGTGTTTGGTGAGGCGCTTTCCTATCCGGGGGTGGCGACGTTTTGGTGGCCACGCTTTGTGCACATTGCGGCGTGGTTTGTCGATCAGGAGCGCGCGCGGCGGAAAGAAATTCTGCTCATCCATACCGAGACAAAGGGCGCGTGGATTTTTGCCGGTGCCGGTGGCGATTTTACCCTGACGGCGCGTGCCGACCGCATCGATCATTTGCGCAGTGGTGGCCTTGCCGTTCTTGATTACAAGACCGGCGCGGTTCCAAAGACCAAGGATGTGACGGCGGGGGTTGCGCCACAACTGGCCCTGGAAGCCATTCTCGCCGGGGCGGGCGGCTTTGAAGGCATTCCTGAAGAAACGGTCCGTGAACTGCTTTATTTGCAGTTAAGCGGCGGCGCGTTGCCGGGGAAGCGCGTGTTGTTAAAAGACACGGAAATTCTGGTGGCAGAGGCCCGGGCCGGCCTTCAATGCCTGATTGCCGCCTTTGATGATCCGGCGACGCCGTACCTGTCCGAACCCCGGCCCGCAATGGCCCCGACCTACAGCGATTATAAACATCTAGCCCGGGTTCAGGAATGGACGGACATGCGCGAAGAGGGCGATTCGTGAAGAAACCCGTGAAGAAGTCTATGACGAAAACGGCAGAGCAAAAGACGGGGTCGAACCCGGAGATTTCCGTCTGGGTGCGCGCCAATGCCGGCACCGGCAAGACGCGGGTGCTGACAGATCGCGTATTGCGGCTTCTTCTCGGCAAGACGCCGCCGTCGCGTATTCTTTGTCTGACTTTTACGAAGGCGGCGGCGGCCGAGATGGCAACGCGTGTCTATAACGAATTGGGTGCCTGGACCAAAATGACGGATGGGGCGCTTTCCGAAGCGTTGCTGCATTTGCACGGCATGGAGGTGGCTGCGGAAGATCTGGACGAGGCGCGACGGCTGTTTGCACAGGCCCTCGACGTGCCGGGCGGTCTGAAAATTCAAACGATCCACAGCTTTTGCGAATCCCTTCTTTCCCGTTTTCCGATAGAGGCGGGGATCGCCCCGCATTTTCGTGTGATGGACGAACGCACGGCGGCAGAACTATTGCAAGATGCGCGCGAGGCCGTTTACTGGCGGGCCAGTAAGGACAAGGATGGACACCTTGCCAAGGCCCTTGAAATTATCACCGCCCATGTTGCCGAAGGCACGTTCACCGATGTGCTCGATGCGCTGCTTCGGGACCGGGGAAAGTTTCGCCGTGGTCTAAGCCGCCATGGTGGCTCTGATGGCATGGCGTTGGTGACGCGCGCGCATCTTGGCCTTGCCCCCGGCGAGACGGAAAAAACGATCCTTGATGCGGCGGCCTGCGAGGCCGCCTTTGATGGCGCGGGGTTGCGCAAAGTTGTCACAGTGTTGCTGGAGGGCGACAAAAAAGATGCTGCGCATGGGGAAATCATCGCTAACTGGCTGGCGAAACCGGATCGGCGGGTGGCAGGTTTTGATACCTATCTCGGCGCGTTCTTTAAGGATGGCGGCGTGGGGAAACGGTTCAAAACGCTGGCCTATGCCAAGACGGTCAAACGCTGCCCCGATGCGATCGACATCCTTGGGGCAGAGGCTGACCGCCTGGAAGCCGTGCGCGACCGGCGCAACGCGGCCATCCTGGCGGTGGCGACCCAGGCTTTGCTGCAATTCGGCAGCGCCCTTCTCGAGGCCTTCGACGGCTTGAAGCAGAAGGCCGCGCTTCTTGATTACGACGACCTGATTTTTGAAGCCCGAAACCTTCTGGAACGCGAGGGAATTGCCCCCTGGGTCCTTTTCAAACTGGATGGCGGCATCGACCACATTCTGGTGGACGAGGCCCAGGATACAAATCCGGATCAGTGGCGGGTGATTGCCATGCTGGCGTCGGAATTCTTTTCTGGCGAGTCTGCGCGCGCAGAAAAGCGCACAATTTTTTCAGTCGGCGATGTCAAGCAGTCGATTTTTAGTTTCCAGCGCGCCGATCCGCTTTTCTTTGGAAAAATGCGCGATCATTTTTCGGGCCGTGTGCAACGGGCCGGCGAGGGATGGCGCGACGTGCCGCTTGAACGTTCTTTTCGTTCCGCGCCGGTCATCCTGCAAGCGGTCGATGCCGTCTTTTCCCAGGCCGATGCGCGCGATGGCGTTTCTCTGGAAGGCGAAAAAATTGAACATGACGCCGCGCGCAAGGGTCAGGCAGGCCTGGTTGAAATCTGGCCGGTGGAAGCCCAGGGCGAGAAATCCACCGTTGCGCCCTGGACGCTGCCGCTTACGCAGGGCCACGCGGATTGGCCGGAAAAACGTCTGGCGCAGAAAATTGCCTGGCAAATTGGAAAATGGAGGGACAGCAAGGAAGTGCTTTCTTCCCGTGGGCGGGCAATCCGTCCGGGGGATATTCTTATTCTGGTGCGCCGCCGTGGGCGCTTCTTCGAAGAAATCGTGCGCGCGTTGAAACGCCACAGCATTCCGGTGGCCGGGATGGATCGCATGGTCCTGACGGACCATATGGCCGTGCGCGATCTGATTGCTCTTGGCCGGTTTGTTCTTTTGCCGGAGGACGACCTGACCCTGGCCATTGTGTTGAAAAGCCCCCTTGTCGGTCTGGATGAGACGGCGCTTTTCGACCTTGCCTATGGGCGTAAAGGATCTTTGTGGGACGCGCTGCGCATTCGTTGCAACGAATGTGAGGCGTTTGCCGCCGCCTACGACATGTTGTCGGCAAGTCTGGCCCGGGCGGATTACGTGCCGCCTTTCGAGTTTTATGCGGCGCTTCTTGGTCCGCTTGGCGCGCGCGAACGCCTGATCGCGCGTTTGGGGAATGAGGCAAACGACCCGATCGACGAATTTTTAAATCTCGGCTTTGCGTATGAAAAGATGCATGTGCCCTCGATGGAAGGTTTCCTGCATTGGATCGAGGCCGGCAAGGCGCAAATAAAACGCGACCTTGAACATGGCCGCGATGAAGTTCGCGTGATGACGGTCCATGGTGCAAAAGGGCTGGAGGCACCAATTGTCTTTTTGCCGGACACCTGTCAGGTGCCGGATAAAGATTCGCCCCTTTTCTGGTTTGGCGACGAAGGCGCGGACGAGGCAGGGGCAGGCGTGCTGTGGGTGCCGCGCCGCGCCCATGAGGAAAAAGCGGCGATCTCGCTGCGCGAGGCACAAGGCCGGCATCGTGAACGCGAATACCGACGGCTTTTATATGTGGCGATGACCCGGGCCGAGGACCGGCTTTACATCGCCGGGTGGGAGCAGAAAAAGTCGCGGACGGCGGGCTGCTGGTACGACCTCATCGACAAGGGGCTGGCGACGCTCGGCCTCCCCGTGCTCCTTGCCATTGGCGGCGATGGGCGACGGTTCGAAGCGGGTCAAGAGGCCCCCGCCGACAGGGGCGACAAAATAGCCGAAGGGTCCGCAATCGCGGCGGTCGTGCCTCCCCACGTCGATGTCGACACCGATGTCGATACCGATGGTGGCCTGCCCGATTGGGCGCGCTCGCCGGCACCCCCCGTCCCGCTCCGGCTGCGGGCCCTTAGCCCGTCGTCGATGGAAGGCGACGCGCCAGCCATCCGTTCCCCCATCGGGGCGGATCAGGGGCGGGGTTTTCAGCGCGGCCGCATCGTGCACAGCCTGCTTCAGTTTTTGCCGGATGTGGCCATTCAGGCCCGTCTGGCAGCCTGCCGACGCTATCTTTCCCAAAAGAATTTCGGCCTTGATCCCGCGACCCAGGATGCGCTTTCCGGTGAGGTGCTGGCCGTCCTTCAGGAAAAAGAATTTGCACCGCTTTTTGGTCCAAACAGCCGCGCCGAGGTGCCGATTGTCGGCGAAATAAACGGGCGCGTCATTTCCGGCCAGATCGATCGCCTGCTTGTCACGGAAACGTCCGTTTTCGTTATCGATTACAAAACCCAGCGTGCGCCGCCCGCGACGCCTTCGGCGACGCCTGAAATTTACCTGCGCCAGATGGCGGCCTATGTCGCATTGCTTGAAAAAATCTATCCGGAACGCCGCGTTGTGGCGGCGCTGTTGTGGACGGATGGGCCTAACCTCGTGCCATTAAAGGAAAAATTGCTTCGTCCTTATGCACCTTGACGGTTTGTCGGGCACTACCTAGATTTCAGCTACCGAAACGCTACAGGATAAAAGAATGACAATTACCCATGTGACGGATACTTCTTTCGAGAAGGACGTTCTTCAGGCCACAGGTCCGGTCCTTGTGGATTTCTGGGCAGAGTGGTGCGGCCCCTGCAAGCAGATTGCGCCTTTTCTGGAAGAAATCTCACAGGAAATGCCGGATTGTATAGCGGTTGCAAAGGTCGATATCGATGGCAATCCGCAAACGCCAACGCGTTATGGCGTGCGTGGGATTCCAACCCTTATGATTTTCAAGGATGGCGAAGTTGCCGGCGTGCGCGTCGGGGCCATGACGAAAAGCAAAATCGAAGAATGGATTCAGTCGATCCTTTAAGCCCGCAGCAGCGCTTTTCGGAAAGACGTTGTCCGTATCAAAAAAACCTCGCCAGTCTTGCGGGGTTTTTTTATGGGTCGCGCTGCCCGCTGCCGGAGGCGGCAAGGATGGCGTCGGCAAATTCCCGTAGATGGACCGACCCTTTGACGGTCCGTTGGACAAGCACGTTGCGCCCATCGTCCACGTCGCGCTTGCGGCGCGTAAAACCCAGCATGCCAAGCCGGTCCAGCGCGCGGGTTACCGCCGGTTTTGAAATGTTCAGGCTTTTTGCCAGGCCGCGCACCGTGTGCGGTGGGGGCGCCAGATAAACCGTCAGCAGAATGGCCATCTGGCGTGTCGTCAGGTCCGGGGTTTCGTGGCGCAGGCGATGAACGATGATTTTGTGCCAGAAATTCAGGGCTTCGACGGGGTCGATCTCAATCGCCATGGGGTGCATCACAGTCGTTTCGGTTGCGGAATTTATTTCATCACAAAGCCTGCCTTCGGACAAGCGGAGAGCCATATGCTGGCGCACGCTATGTTAGGCTGTCCGCAAGTCTGGACAAGGAGGGCAAACTGCCATGGGGGAAGAAAAGTTCGACCCGGATTTTCCCTTTGCCGGGTTGAGGGTGCTGGAAGTGACCCAGGGGATTGCCGCCCCCGGTGCCGGGGCGCTGCTTGCCGTATACGGCGCCGATGTCGTGAAGGTGGAAGGTTTGGCGGGCGACTGGGCGCGCCATCTTGGGCGTTGCTTCGACGGCATGTGCGCAAGTTTTGTCGCCAACAACCGGGGAAAGCGTGCCCTGGCGCTGAATTTGCGCTCATCGGAGGGGCGCGCCATTCTCGGCAGTCTTGCCAAAAAAGCAGATGTTCTGGTGGAGAATTTTCGCCCCGGCATTGTCGCGAAAATGGGCATCGATTACGCGGCGGTGGCAAAGAAAAATCCCGGCTGCATCTACGTTTCCCTGACCGGCTTCGGGCAAGAAGGACCTTACCGGGACCGTGCGGCGACAGATTCAATCGTCCAGGCCCTTAGCGGCCTGATCGCAACCAACCGGGGTGCCGACAACACGCCGCACAAGGTGGCGATCCCGATTGTCGATCTGGCGGCCGGGATGAATGCCTTTCAGGCCATTGCCGTGGCCCTTTACGCGCGTGAAAAAACCGGGCGCGGCCGCCATGTTTCGGTGACGCTTCTGCAAAGTGCGGCGATGTTGCAGGGGGGGCGCATTGTTGAAGACGTCGTGACCGGCGGCAACCCGCCACAACAGCTAACCGTGCCGTCGAACGTGTTTTCGACGAAGGCGGGCCAGATGATTGTGGTCGCGTTGAACAACGATCAGTTTCAGCGCCTATGCGCCCTGCTTGGTGCGGTGGCTTTGGCTGATGACCCGCGTTTTGCAAGCCCGGAAAACCGCATCGCCAACGAGGCGGAATTGTTGCCATTGCTGGCGCCGTTGTTTGTCGAAAAGACAGCGGCGGCCTGGTCGGCAATTTTTGAGGCCGGCGATATTCTCCATGCCCGGGTGAACGATCACGGCGAATTTCTGGAAGATCCCCAGGTCAAGGCCATGGACCTTTTCGTCTGGACGGAGCAGCCCGGCATGGGGCGCATCCCGCTTCCCCAGGTGATTGGTGCCGCGCCCTTGCAGGCGAACACGTCCAAAACCCGAACGCCGCGTCTTGGCGAGGACAGTGCCGAAATCCTGCGCGAGCTTGGCCTTGCCGAAGACGAAATTGTAAAGCTGCATAAAGACGGCATTGTCCGTTCGCCGGAAATTTCTTAACTGGCGATTTTGCCGATCAGGCGGAAAAGGATGAAGCCGAGACAGGCGAATCCGCCAAGAAGGGGCACCCATGGCCAAACCGTCCAGGTGCCGTCCGGTGCCGGCTGCAACCGCTTGAGCCGGAAAAGCGAAAAATTCACCAAGGAAAAAATGATGAGGGTCACGATGGCCGTGATTTCGGCAAGGGTAATCAGCGGCAGCCACAGGGCCAGTGCCATCAAAAGCACCATGATGAGCCCCGTCGCGCGCAACGGCGTGCGGGTTACGGGGTGGACCCGGCCAAGGGTCGCAGTAATCCACCCCCGGGCGGCAAGGCCGTACAGCACGCGCGCCGCCATGACGATCTGGATAAGCGCACCATTGAGGACGGCGAGGATGGCAATGAGGCTGATTGGCGTCGAAGAAGCCCCGGTCGTCCGTTCAAACAGGCGGGCAAGTGGCGCGCGCGCTTCGGCCAGTTCGTCGGGCGGCAGGGCGGCGACGGCGATGAAGGCAATGACGGTGTAAAGCAGCGTTGTGATGCCAAGGGTCAGCACGATGGCAAGGGGCAGATTGCGGCGAACGTTCTTTACTTCCTCGGCGACGTTCACCATGTCCTCGAACCCGATGAAGGCATAGAAGGCGAGCACGGATCCGAAAAAGATGCCGAGCCAGGCCCCGCCTTCGAAGGGCGGCCAAAAATCCGGCAGATGCGTCATCGCTTCCGGCAGCACGTTGATGCCGCCGCCGATGATGAAAAAAAGCCCGCCGATTTCCACCAGGGTGATGATTGCGGCGGCGGTTACGGATTCGACAATTCCCCAGGCGGCAAGGCCGCCCAGGCCAAGAACGATCCCGACAATGATCAGCCAGTCGGGGGCGGTGATGAATTCCTGAAAATAGCCGACGAAGCCATGAACGATGGCGGCGCTGGAAACCAGCCCGGTGGTGACGACAAGCAGGCCGACAAAGGTGGCCAGCCTGCGCGAACCGGTGGCGGTGTGCACGTAAACCGCTTCGCCGGCGCTGAACGGCAGGCGACCGGCAAGCTCGGCGAAGGAAAAGGCGCTAAGGCCGGCAAGCAGCGAGGCGATCAGGAAGGAAATCGGCGCATAAAGGCCAGCCGCGCCCGCCACCTTGCCAATCAGCACATAGATACCTGCGCCGATGGTGGTGCCAAGCCCATAGAGCACAATCAGCGGCAGCGAAAGGCTGCGCTTCAGGCTGGGTGTTTTACAATCGGTCGATTTCATATTCCTCAATGGAATAGCCGAGCTGGGAAAGGCCTTCCTCAAGATAATCGCCAAGCAACGGCGTGCCGACGAGGTAGGCAACCGCCTTTTCGTCATGGGCGTCGCGCGCCTGTTCAAGAATGTCCGGCCAGTCGTCGACGGTGTAGTCGTCGCGGCCCAGCCATACCAGCGCCAGAACTTCTACGATTTCGTCGTCGTTCAGATTCTCCAGCGCACTGACCAGCTCGACATAGGTGGGGTCGTCCGCGTAGTCCTCAAGAATCTCAAGGTCCTTGTTGTCGATTGGATTGTCGCCGGTATCGAGGCCTCCCGGCGGCAYCTTCACGTCGAACTCGCGCGCCTTGACGRTGATGTAAAAGAGTTTTTCSGGGTTGGTGGTCAACACGTCCTGGTYATTTTCTTCCTCAGCCAAGATGCGTCCTCCTGCGTTTGCTTGCGAGATAGGATGATGGCGCAATTTTAAGGCGAAAGTCCACCATGTCTATGGCTGCACATGGCCGTGGCGGCGACCCGGTGGGCGGGCCGCTATTTGCCCGGTGGCGGCGGGTTTAATTGATCGGCGTTGAGGTTGATGATGGTCTTGAAGCCCAGCCTCTTCAGGGTGGGCAAGGCATCAAGTTTGACAGCGCCGCCGGTGCCGATATAGGGGGCCCGCGCGCAAATAATTTTTGACGATATCCGGCATGACGTCGCCATAAGGTGCCTGGGGGCGTGCGTCGTTACGTCATAGGGATTGTCGGCAGCGGGCCGGGCGCCGGCATCGGGCCGGGTTTGGGCGGTCGCTTCGGTGCCGGGCCAGCCCATGGTCAGAATGGCGGCCAGAACGGCGACAAGCAGCAGCGGGACAAAGAATTTATGGGGCTTTGGTATGGTTCCTCCTTGGACATGGCCAGCTTACCCAGAGCAGGCCAAGAAAGTCATCCATCCTTGATGCGCGCCGGGCGTTCCTTTCCTCTGATTTTCCTATAGGCTTCTTCTTGGGCTTACCCGTCGCGTCGTTAGCGTTCCGGCTGTAACACAGGGGGAAATGTGGCAGCACCCACCAGCTTTCGCAGAATCAATGGCTTTCTTGATCGTATCGGTGCAATCAAAATCCCGTTTTCGGTTGCCATGCCTGATGGCACCCGGCGCGACGTTGGCGAGGGGGAACCGCAATTCCTTTTGACGCTACGCACCGACCGTGGCGTCAAAGCGCTGGCCACCCTTGACGAAGGCAATTTCTCCGAGGCCTTTTTGCAGGGTGACATCGACCTTGAAGGCGACATGATCAGCCCGTTTGCGCTGCGCGGGTCGCTGGACGACCGCCACCCGCTTGTCGCCATCTGGCGGTTTCTTCAGCCGTTGATCTTTGGCCAGGTGTTTACCAACAAGGCGGCGATCACGTCCCATTACGACCTCGATCCAAAATTATTTCTAAGTTTTCTAGATCCTGAGCTGCCGGCATACAGCCAGGGCGTTTATGAAAACGACGACGAAAGCCTGGAGACAGCCCTGCGGCGGAAGTTCGAATATGCCGTGGAAAAATGCCAGATCACGTCGTCGCACCGGGTGCTGGAAATCGGCCCCGGCTGGGGCGCGTTTGCCAGCCATGTGCTGCCCCTCGGCGTTCATTTCACGGGCCTGACCATTTCCGAAGTCTCGCTGAACTTCATCAATGAAAAACTCAGCGCGTATCGTGACAACATGAACATCCTGCTACAGGATTTTCTGACATACGACCCCGATGAAAAATTCGACACCATCGTCATCATGGGCGTGATCGAACATCTTCCCGATTACGAACGCGTGTTGAAAAAGTTTTACCATTTGCTGAAACCGGGCGGGCGGGTCTTTCTCGATGGCAGTGCGGCGCTGAAAAAATACGAATTATCGACCTTCATGGTGCGCCATATCTATCCCGGCAATCATTCATTCCTGATCCTTGACGACTTTGTCAACAAGGTCGCAAAAACGCCGTTTGAAATTCTGGAAATTCAGAACGACCGGCACAGCTATTACCTGACGTTTAAACAATGGGCGGAAAATCTGGACGCGAACAAAGAGACTGTCATCCGCGACTTTGGCGAGTTCGAATATCGTAAATTTCGACTGTATCTTTGGGCGGCGGCCTATGAATTTCTGTCGCGCAGTCTTGATTGCTACCGCCTGGTGCTGGCCAAACCAAAATCGGAAGATTCATGAACACGTTGTGCATCGACCCCGGAGGCATCCATCTGGATGGCATCCATGACCTTTGAAAATAAGGCCATTCCGATTGCGGAAATCTATGTGCCAACCAAGTGGAAGAAGGTGCTAAATCCGGAAACCGTGGAGGAAATTGCCAATGCCATGTTGGAAGGCGACCGCATGTCGCCGATTATGATTCGCAAAGGCAAGGGCCGCTATGTCCTTGTGGAAGGCCTCCACCGGCTGGAAGCGTGCAAGGCGGTCGGCGAAGAAACCATCCTTGCCGTCCTGGTCCAGGCCCGGAAATTTTAAGCGGGGAACAAGGCTGCGACGTTTCCGTTTCTTGAGGGGGGGGTGATTTTGTATCGCAAGGATCTTCAGAGAATCTACGAGCTGCGAGACGAACTGCAGTGTCCGGAATCAAAGAATTCCTATTTTCATAATTTTGAAAACTCGATTTCCAACAAGCCGATCAATCTGAAAGCCCTTAAAGATATTGAGGCCGAGTTGCAGGTGTTGCTTCCTGTCGCTTGGGACCATTTCAGAAAAAAAGTGGCGCCATTGTTCAAAAAGAGGGATTCAGATCGCGACTGGCAACCAGCATTCAACGAACTGAATGAAGCCAAGGCGTATAAATATTTACACGGCCTCGGTTATACGGATTTGGAGTTCATCCCTGAATCCAGTAAGGGAAAGACTCCGGACCTAAGGGGAAAGCTTGGGTCAAAGACAATGTTATGTGAGGTCAAGACAATCAACTGCTCCGAAGCCGAGCTTGAGATTCGGAGGGGTGGAAGCGTTCGTCACGGTATTCAAGTCGATCTTCCTGATGAATTTTTAAACAAGCTATCTAGGACGTTGGAAGCGGCGAAAAAACAAATGATTTGCTACTCCAAAAGCAATAATAGTGACGAGAAAATAGCCTACGTAATTATAAACTTCGATGACCTGTTGCACGAATATGTCGGTCGCTATTCCAGGCAACTGCGCCCCTTCAAAGATGCGAAGGAAACCAAACTAGGAATTAAAATTATCTTTGATTGCAAGCCGGCATTTTATTGTGCCACCGCATAGCGTGCCTGACAGTCATTTGCTGCTTTAGCTTATTGGGAAATCCCGGTTGCTTTTGGGTTGCTGGCGTTGTGCGGTTGTCCGGTCCAAACCCATCTCCACGGAAGGGATTTTTCATCCCTGGAGACTATGGAAGACCCCTTCCGGCTCAAGATGAGTTAGGCCGGCAGTCCCCGTTAGGCAGCTAATATACAAAGAAGTTTTTTCATTTTTTTCTCTCATCATCTCTCAGGACGAACTTGATTGTTAAGGCAATTGGCCTATAACGTTATGCATGAAAAAACAAAACGCCAGAGGCGGCATGTTTGCGAAACGTGCTGCTTTTCTCCTTCTCTCAACCGCTTTGATTGCACCGGCCCTGCTGGGTTGCTCGACCAAAAGCGGGGCAACGTACACACCTGACGAAGCTGGCGCCGTTATGGACGTGTCCCGAGCATCGGTCACGCGAAGTCGCAAAGTCACCATTGAGGGGCTCAAAAATGATCAAGCAGTAGGCTGGGGCACTGTAATCGGTGCCACAGTTGCTGGTGCCGGAGTCTATGGTCTTACCAAAGCAGATTCGCCACTTGGAGTAGCGGTTACGATAATCGCTGCAGTTGGCGGCGCGTTAGCCGGCACGGTGATCGAAGAACAGACAAATAAGCGGCAAGGTGCTGAGTACATACTGGATCAAAAAGACGGCAAATCATTTGCCGTTGTCCAGACGCTAACCAGCGGAGAGGAAATAATTCCCGCTGGGACAAATGTGCTCATCATTCATGGGAAAAAAGGCTTTATTCGCGTAGTGCCGGATAAATAATTCTGAATTACCTAGAACAGGATTCTAGGTGCTGTCCGTCTAATAAAACAAGCCTCAGAAATGCCCGGAAATCATCCTTCAGGCTCAAGCTGATTTCGTCTGACAAGGCCACTCCCCCCTAATCTTAGATGTGGTATAAACGACGTGGCGACCACAATGGTCGCCAAAGCGACTTGAAAGAGGCGACCACAAAATGACCAAAGCCAGGGCGCGCCTGCGGGCGAAGGCCAAAGCCGCGCAGAAGACCGGCAAGCGAGCCGGCGGCGATCACCCCAAGGGGAAAACGCACCCGGGCCAGTTTGATCCGGGAACAGGCACAATAAAAAGCCCCCAAATGAACGCCAACCCCCGTAAGGCAGCGGGGGCTAAATCGGGCGCCGCTCGGTCGAGGTAAAAGGCGAATGCCTGGGGGGATTTCGAAATGGACGCATTGAAACTTGACCGTGACGCCATGGGCCGCTTGGCCAACGCTCTGGCATTTATCTGCGGGTCTGATAATCCGACGACGGTTGCCCTTAAGGCCGCGTCCGCGAGTGGCTCCGCACAAGACATTACAAAAGCCCGAAAGCTGTTTCTCCGCTTGAAGTCGGGAGATCGCCGGGCGGCATTAGCGACATTGACAGGCTAACTGGCACGGTTGCCACGATTGGATCGTAATCCGGATCAGGCGGCAAGCCCGCCTTGATTCCAGACAGCGAACGTCTCGGCTCAAGCTGATTTATTCTGACAATGCCACACCAACACGACGTCAATCAGACGATAAGCCAACGGTACACCCCCAACAAATTGATGGCCGTGAACCCGCCATTCAACAGGATAAGGCTATTATCGCGCATTGTTACGCCAGCAACCGTCCATGAGACAGATGACACCAAAAATAAAATAAAGCCCCAGCCTGATATGGGCAGATTGAGAGCAATAAGCGTGGCACCGGTAACGCCAAACAGCGTACCCGTCCACTTGGTCACACTGATGACAGGCAGCACCTAGACTGAGCGTTTTAGGGATTGGCCTGCTTTGAAACGCACAGACTTTGAAGCTTTAATACGGATAGCTTCCCCCGTAAACGGATTGCGGCCCTTGCGAGCAGCTCGCTTGGCAACTGAAAAGGAACCAAACCCAACAAGCTGGACCTTCTTGTTTTTCTTCAGAGAGCTTGTGATCGAACCGATCAATGCGTCCATAGTTTCTTTGGCAGCTTTTGCYGTACAGCCTGTTCCAKCCTGAACGATGGCATTCAAATGTTGGCGATCGSTYACCCCTTCAGGGGTTGCYTTGTAACGTTTCGCTGRCTTTGTTGCCGSSGCCGMTTTTTTAACAGTTTTCTTCGCCATCTTTATAGCCTCCRCAGGTGTAAGAAAATGTTYAGACCAAAGCTATCCGTCAGACGTCTGTAAGACGAATACAATCTGRTCTCTGTTTTACGAGACRGTGCCTCTCTTATGCCACACAAAGTTTAGCCCCTCGGAACAAGCGCCTTCACGTTGAACTTAGCGGACATCATTGCCGCCAAGTGAATCACCTTAGGCGAGCCGTTGAAACAACGGAAAGGATTTTTCATCCCCGAAAGCTATGGAAGTCCCCGCCCATCTCAAGCCGGTTTGCTCTGACAATGCCATCCAGGCGCGCGGGGGAGGGTCTTATGCCCAAGATTTGGTTGTTCTTTCAGGTCACGGCATCGCGTCAATGAAATTACGGCCATGTGCGCCTTATAAGGCTCATCGCTCTTATTTACGATAGAAGTTGCCAACCATAGATAACGGTAATTCCAACGGTGTAAGTGGCGAGAATGAAAACATTGACGGGGTTTCCTGAAAGCTTTGGCGTTTTGATCTGAGACACATTTAAGGCGGCGAGTCCGAGCCCACTGACATAGAGAATTGCAGAAAAAAGCCCGCCGCTAAAAAAGCCTTCAAATAAAAATATGAAAACAAGTATTATGCTATTGTTATCAAGAGCCAGCCCTGTGTATTTGGATCCATCGGCGAAACCGAACGTGCTAAAATAACTTAGCCGTATCACACCAGCCGCCAGCATGATAAACGCGCCAATCAAGTAAATCGGTTCGAATTTTCCATAGCTTAAAAGTAAAATGGCTGGCGTGACACCGTAGCTCACGATGTCGATTAGAATATCGAGTTGCCCTCCAAAAACGCGGTCATTGCCTGTTCGCCCTTTCATCCTGCGTGCAATGAGTCCATCCGCCCAGTCAAAGGCAACCGCCCAGATCATTCCAATCATTGCTGCAGGGTAAACGCCCAAAATAATGTAGTAGATAGAAATTAAAGTGCAGCCAAGGCCAAAAAGAGAACAAATGTTTGGAATGTCTTTAATGTAGGAAAGAATAGTCTTTGTCTGAAAATCTTTATGGTTGCTATCTTCTGATGTCATTTTAATTCCATGTATTCAGATGCTTTATTTAAGCATTTCTATATTTAAAACAAAAATTTTTTTATTAAGAACGATGCTTAATACAAGCAAAGGGTCAGACATAAATAATGATTGTTTATACGGTTGGCACTTGGGATTTGTTACATGTAGGGCATCTCGCCCTTCTTAATCACTGCAAAGAATTAGGTGATGTTTTTGCAGTTGGTATTGCTTCCGATGAAGTCGTAGCCCTTTACAAGCCCAATGCCCCTGTTATTCCTTTAAACCAGCGAGTGGAAATGCTGGAAGCTTTGCGGTGCATCGATATTGTGCGTCCGTACCATGAGCTGGAATACGTGTCTGCTTGCAAGGCGTTAAATGTCGATATTTTCGTAATTGGAGAGGATTGGGGGCGTCAGCCCCATAATCTTGATGTGGAATCCTATTTAAAATCAGCCGGGAAACAGATTGTTCAAGTTTGCTACAGCCCCCGAACCTCCTCTACTAAAATAAAGCAACAGGTCATCGCGCAATCTCATAAAGAGCCATCTAACTGAGGGGCGCTATCAGTCTGGTGCTATCAGTCGAATAAAACAAGCCTCAGAAATGCCCGGCAACCTCGCTTTCAGGCAGCCAATTGCGCTGACGGCCCGGACTGCATCTGAAAATCGCACAGAGAACAAGACTTGGTGGCGGAGCACGCAGTCTGCTGCGAACCCGTCTCCGCCGATTTCCCTGTTTAACAGGGAAAATACAGGGAATTTTCGCGAATTCAGCCCTCGATTTGCTAATTTTTACGCTCTAGCCACTGAAATATATGGGCTTTTTAGCTAATTCCCTAAATAACAAAACAGGGAATTAATTAAACCGAACAGGGAAAATATTGACCGAAACAGGGAATGAGTAAGTCCCAAACTGTTGAAACAGCGGAAGGGATTTTTCATCCCCGAAAGCTGGAAGTCCCCTTCCCGGCTCAAGCTGATTTACTCTGACAATGCCCTTGGAATTCCTAGCTAAGGAAGTTGGGTAAAGCTGATCCAGTCGCCGATGGCTTTTGCCGCCGCTTGGAGTAATGCCCAAAAATTGTAGATTGCTAGGGCGAGAGCTGCAACGACCCCCACCGCCGCAAGGTTACCGATTGTCTTGCCGAATGACTTCGCCGCTTCATCTACTGAGAGCTCGGCCTTTTGAGAAATCCATGCGCCAATTTTATTCTTGAACTCGGTTAGAGTCTGGCGCGAGGCGTCCAGATTGGCAACAAGCGGTTCACCTTCGGCTTCTACCTGATCCCGAACATTCCTAATGATCCGCCGGACTATTTCCTCGTCGTCGATGGTGTATGGAATATCAATCAGAAGCTCTGGTGGATTATTGTGTCCAATTAGGCTCCGTGCAGGTTTGAGTTGGTCGACAGCTTTCTCTAATTCGTTGAGACTTTGACGCACCCGCTCGCGGAATATAGCTTCGTCATAATCGCCTGTATCTGCTTCGTCGCTCTCCACCTCATCTTCAGAACGAATTCGTCGGCTTGCGGGGGCCCAATCGGATAATCCATCCGACTGAATTTTATCGACGCTGGCTTGGATTATTTCTTCATCAACCACTTCACCAAACCTACCATACAGTTCGTCCTGTGCATCGTATGGGCCACCCCAAATGTAAATGTAACCGCCTTCACTGGAATCATGCGGTGTCATCTCGGCTGGGTCTTCGAAATTCCAATCGAACCATTCGTAGAGGAAAGTGATCTGCTCTTCCTTGGGTAGATCGACAATGTCTTCGTCCGAGGGGAACTCGTATGGATCCTCAGTTCCGAACAAATCCAGTCCTGGGGGATCATCGGTCATGCTGCATCAACTCCCCCCTGGCGGCTTGCTGCCATACATGCTGATACACCTTGTGTGCAGCCTCCCTTTTCTCTTCCTCCGTGAAGGGGGCACGGATGTACATCATCACCGCGAGGCAAATCACCTCAGGTGAGCTGTTGAAATAGCGGAAGGAATTTTTCATCCCTGGAGGGTACGGAATGCGACACTCTGCCTCAAGCCTATTTACTCTGACAATGCCGATATACATCATCACTGCCAGACGGATTACTTCGGGTGAACTGTTGAAACAACGGAAAGGGTTTTTCATCCCCGAAAGCTATGGAAGGCCCCTTCCAGGCTCAAGCTGATTTAGTCTGACAATGCCACGAAGATTAATCTGACAATGCCCTTTATTTCGATGCTAAGGCAGTTTGGAAGAATGCGAGCTCCGGACTGTCCTCTGTAAGTTTTTTGAAAAATTGGGGGGGGTGAAAATGGGATATTTTTTCTCTGATTGAGGATAGGTTCAGGATTGGCGCCAACGGCCTGACTTCTTGGAAAATGATCGCGTATCCGATCTCTGCCCCGACGAAATAGGCATCAAACTCAGCTTTAGTTATGGCGCTTTGCGGGCCATATGAATTCCATAATTTTTCCGGCGCATCTGCAACCACTTCATCGACGACTGCAAGTGCTTGAACTTGGCCACGAGGGAGCTTGCTATACACCCATACACGAGTGCCAAACGAAATATTTAATGGCTTGCGCCGCAATTCAACGGATTTGGACCCAGCAAGCATATTCGATGCATGCCGTTCTTCCACAGAAATCAAAATATCGTTTGGGTTATTCATTCTTCAGCCCCTCGTTGAGGATTGTTTTAAGGTGGTCGGGTTCAATTCGTTTTGTGGTAACAAAGTTCGCGCCGTCGGCGCATCCTATTTCACGGAGTCTATTCAGAGAAACGGGCTTCTTAAAAACCATAATGTTGTCAAAGGCTGTGACCAATTTGCTCTTGCCAACACCAATGTGTTTAAAGCCATTTGCATCCAGGACACCTCGCCGTTTCATATCGGGATTTACCTGGCCATCAGTCATCACGTGTGAGTCGGTTGCCCGCCCTACGGCGACAATGCTCTTTCGGCCACCACCTTTGGATGACTCGTAAAAGAGGAGTAGGGTGCCGGGCGCGAGGTTGGAGGCTGCTCGTGGAGTGTTGTAATAAATTCGCTCTTTCAGGAAAACGGCTTCTTGCGACGTTAACAATGAAAACTGCTCTGCTGTTCCCAAAAGCTCGTCGGCAAAAACCCTTCTAATCGAAACGATGGTGCCAAATCTTCCAGGTAGTAGAACAAGAGAAGGGGACAGCAATGTCTCAAGTTCCTTAAGGGGAATTGCCTCCTCCCGACCAAGCGAAGTTTTGATCAGTATGCGTTGATTTGGATCTTCGTAAACGGGGATATTCTGCGGGAGTTCGACGTCAGCAAGAGACTTCAAAGCCCTTTTGATTCTGCACCATGACTGCGCATCAATTACGTCGCCGATGGCAATCTTGTAAAAAGTGGTTCCGTGACCTTCTTGTCCAGGCTTGGGCCTAAATCCATGGGCAAGAGCAATATTGCGGGTTACAGGATTGCCGGGCAGTATTTGCAGGCGCATTCGGGCAGGCGCACCAGAACTTGCCACCCTGCATATCCGATTAAGCGTATGGTCGATTGCCGTTCTGGCGGCAGGCGAGCCCTCATTAGCACACAGAAACACCTCCGCCCTTTTTCTAGGGTTTTGCACCAAATTCCACGACGCAAAAGAGACGATGTCGGTCTCTCCTCTGAGAATGATGTGCTTTTGAGGAGAAACGCTGTCTCCCAGAGAGATGACGTCCTTGATTGTCCGCGAAGGAACATGCTGACCATTTAGAAAAGAGCGGACGTTCTCCGTGATGTCCTGCGATAGAGGACCGGATGACAATACTGTATCATCGGTGCGAGCGACTTCGTCCAAACCAAATTTTTCACTACCGGAAGACATGGCATCAGCAAAGTCGGAGACACCTAAAACATCAATACCAAACTCCGATCGCAGGCGCTCATGAGCACGAAGTATTGCGTTTTCGTTTGTGATGAACCCCGCAATCTTATGGTGAACCACCGTCGCCAAGTGCCTCAGATCGGACTCATCCTGTATCGTCAGAATGCCTTGATGGAAGCGCTCTTTGAAAATGACACCAGCCAATTTCCGCTCAATATCAGAAATTTCCTTGGATTTTGGCGTTGGGAGAATCTTCATATTAAGAGCAATTTGAAGGTGCGGATCATCGAGAAAGTTGCCCGTCGTCCTTTCTAGCTCATTGATAAATTCTTCCGTGATGACCAAGCAAATATCATTGTTGAAACCAGCCTTTATAACTTTGCCAGCTTCCTCACCACGACAGCGGCGCTTGGTGACATCAAATAATACATTCAAGTCGATGGCGTAGATTGGTGGTCGAGTGCTGTAGTTGCTAGCTATACCTAAACTTGGAAGACGCTCATGTTCCGGTTTCGCCATGAAGTCAAACAGACTTGGCGTGTCGAGGTCGCGGACGCGGCGGTAGATAAGCCTGTTGCGAGTTTTACCGCCAGGAATCGTCGAAACAGTATGGAAGCCCATTCGTTCATAGAAAGCGTTTGCCTCAGAAAGGTCGCTTGCTACTTTGGCGCTCAAGCTCAAGTAGCTGCGCTCATGTGCATAGTTAACCAATTCATTTATGAGCGACTGTGCAACCCCCTGCTTGCGGGACTCGGGACCGCTGTAAATCTGTATGACCTTCCCGTGAGGAAACACTCCGCCAAACATAAGGTGCCCAAGAAAATTTCCTTCTGGATCGACGGCGATGAAAAGCTTCCCCTGCTCCGCCGCTTGCCTGTACGCGTTTGGAGGCAAAAAACCTAAGGCACTCCGTTCAGTATCAGCACCTTGGCGAGCCATATCGACATATGGCTCTATATCCTCGTAGGATTTCAGTATTCTGATTTTAGTGCTCAGAGCACGCCCCATGCCAACATGCGAATGCGAGACAGAAACGCACGCTCGCTCTTAATGGTTGATCATTCTCCCCTTACACTAACGAAAAAGAGAAGGAAGCGCATATAGGAGTTGAGGGCTAGATTCGACAGGGCTGTCAACAGCAGCAGATTTCAAATCTGATGCACTATCAAAACGTGGGGAAGCTGTTCTTAAACTGTCTTATTATTCTTCGTTGGGGAGGGCATGCAGACGATGACTGACAGTGAAGACCTTAAAAAGGAAGCCGCGGGATATTACAAAGATTACCAGCACTACAATCGAATCCTTCGAGTATGGCTCGTTACCTTTGGCATTGGCGGACCTGTTTTGCTTCTTGTAGAGCAGTCCGTCCGAACCAAACTGATCTGCGACGAAGTCTTCGAGTGGGTTCTTGTTTTATTTCTATCTGGCGTTTTTCTTCAAGTGCTTCTCACTTTTCTGAATAAATTCACGGCCTACATTATTTACGACGGCAAACAGCATGGCCGAACATCCGGCTGTCTATATAAAGCATGCGATAAAATATCTAATTATATTGGAATCGATATGGGTGGCGACTTTTTAACTATCGTTGCTTTCACATGGGGCGCTTTTCTTGTGGCGGACGCTTATTTCCCATAGCCGTTCAGGCAAGGAGTCTTCCTTCGCTCAAAGAAATCCACGCGCTATATAAAGTTCTGTCCATGCGCTGGTGCTGTCAGCCTAATAAAACAAGTTTCAGAAATGCGAGGCAATCTCGCTTTCAAGCCGCAAGCTGACGCCATTCGGCGAGGGCAGCGTCACGTTGAACTTTACGTACATCATCACTGCCAGACGGGTTACTTCGGGCGAACTGTTGAAACAACGGAAGGGATTTTTTATCCCCGGGAGATATGGAAGTCCCCTTTCCGGCTCAAGCTAATTTACTCTGACAATGCCCAAAACCGGCCTTTCGCGTTACAGTCATTCGTGAAATTCCCGTTAGTGGGAGACTGACCATGACCATCGAACTAACGCGTGAGGAACTGTTCAAACAGGTCTGGGAACGACCGATGACCAAGGTTGCGGCAGATCACGGCATCTCGGACGTGGCCTTGAAGAAGATCTGCGACAAGCACCGCATCCCCGTTCCGGGACGGGGCTACTGGGCGAAGAAAGCTGCTGGAAAAAAGGTTGAACGGGCCTACTTTCGGGCCGTTACCGACCCTGCCATCAATCGAATCACGATCCATGGAAGTTCCGCAGAGCACTTACCGGAGACGGTCAAGGAGGCGAAGCAAGCCGCAGAGAAGCGCGAACGGCGACCGGAGAACAAGGTCGAAGTCGTCCCTGCTTCGGAGGACCGCCACCCTAAGGTAATGAAGACCGGAAAGAAGCTGGAGAAGACAAAGCCGCAGCAGAAGGGGCTAGTGATAACATCGGGCCCAGATTTCTTCGACCTCGAGATTGGAACCAAGAGTGTCGTGCGCGTTATCGCGTTCTTGAACGCATTGGCCACGGCGGCGGAGGCTCGTGGGTACCATATCGTCAAGGGTGACAAGGCCTTGGTGTTCGTCGTCGAAGACGAACCCCTGGATATCAAGATCACCGAGAAGACAACCCGATCGAAGCACGAGCCCACGGAGACCGAGCTCGCTGCCATGGCAAGATGGAAACGTCGCCAGGAGCGGCGGCACCAGAGTTGGCAATATGTTGAATGGGCCCCACCGCCAACCCCACCCGAATGGGATTACACGCCGAACGGACGCCTCCAAGTGGCCCTGAATGAGGGATGCTACGGATATAATGGGCTCAGACGCACGTTCGGCGACGGCAAAACACAACGGATCGAAACTCTGATCAACGGAATCCTCGAAGCGTTTGCGACCTGGTCGGCAGCAATCAAGGCGAAGCGGGTTGAGGACGAACGGCAAAAGCGGGAATGGGAGGAAGCCGAACGCCAACGCGAGGAACAGCGGCAGCGCGATGCTCTTGATAAAAAGCGGGTCGAGGCCCTCTCCAACGACCTCAAGCGATTGCACCAAGGAAGGCAGGTCTTGGATTACGTCGCGGCCGTGCGAGAGAAGCTCGAAGCCGGCCAGTCCGAAGACCCGGACGCGGTGCAGAAGTGGATTGAGTGGGCAAATGACTACGCGGATCGGCTAGACCCGCTACGTAAGGACTTTCCGAAGCTGTTGCAATTCGAGGACTTCAACGCTTGGGAGTTGAGACATTGAGAATAAGGTAACTTGGGTCTGGGGGATCCAAGCGATTGTGGAACTTATAGCTTGAGAGGGATATTCCATATTAGCTCTGGCGGTGACTTACTTTCCAAGGCCAGTTATGCGGCGAACGGTTCAAATTCCTAGAGTCCTTAACTTATCACCCTTGTGCCCTATTGGCCGGCAGCTAGCTCTGCGTCCCGAACTGCATGAGTATTTGAACCATAAATGAATGGTTATTTGCCCCTGTTTACATTGTCCGATTTTAATTTATCTGGGTTATCCCGTGCATATTCGCGCTCGTTAATTTTCACAACGTGTGCGTCAGGATGTTCGCCACGTTTTATCTCAGCGACGACACTTCGACGGGGTACATTTTTTCGGTTACCGATATCATAGTGCTCATTGCGGCCACCAGGACCATCGTTTCGTCCTTTGATGCGTGTCACCGTAGTTCTCCTCTCGGCTTTGTCAGAGTAAATTGGCTTGAGACAGAGTGTAGCATTCCGTAGCCTCCGGGGATGCAAAATCCCTTCCTGGCTCAAGCCTACTTACCCTGATAATGCCTGCTTTTCTATTGCGCGGGGGCTGCATTAGGCACGAGAGTAATCGTGATGTAGTCGGGGTAATCGTTATCGGCACCGGCGGCCGAATCAACCGCCCAGCCAATCCCACCGCCTAGGATAATATTTCCCCACGTTGAACCTTCAATTCCTGAATTCAGATATCCGCTAGCCGTTTGGTAGCCTTCCTTCGTGCACGTCACATGAATATCATGCTTTGTCTTTTTTACCGTGACTCCACCCGGTGTTGTAACTTGCCCAATACTCCGGTTGTTCTGGATAAGATTGCACACGGCACCCGGCGGGTTCGAATTTATCGTGATCGAGTCAGAGGTGCCCCCAATTATCGAGGCACAACCCGTCAATAAGCAGGCCGAAATGGCCACGCCAAATATTTTTTTAGTTCTCATAATTCCCCCCTAAGTAGTATTCCATTGACCATAACAATGATGCGGCTGCCTAGTCTTTTCTTTTGCGCTCAGCCTAACCTGAACAAGCACGTCCAGCTGCTTCCAGCAGACAAAGAATAGCCTAGCCGGAATTCAACAAGTCTCAGAAACACCAGACAACCTCGCTTTCAGGCCGCCAATTGACACCATTCGGGGAGGGCAGCGTCACGTTGAACTTTATGTACATCATGACCGCCAAGCGGATCACTTCGGGTGAACTGTTGAAATACCGGAAGGGGGTTCCGCTCAACTGAGGCTACGGAAACAAGCAGCCCGGCTCAAGCCGGTTTGCTCTGACAGTACCGTTCGTGCAGATCTACCGAAAGCTGACCAACCACCCTCGCTACTGTACACATATATAGGATTAGCATGTCGTGTTTGACACCTGCTTCGCTAAATTGTGATTTGGATTCCCTCAGCATCACGACGTAAGGGTGTAGATCCGGATCAACATGTGCGGCGACGGTATTGCCAATCTTATTAATTAGGTCCTTGTGTGTAAAAACGTGGTCACCAATTTGCCCTGCTGTGCATCCAAGCCATACGTCAATATCAATCGGGGTTTGAAACATGTGGTCAGCTTGTGAGCTTATGTTAATGGAAAACGATTTGGTTGGTCTGATTGGCGGACGCCCTCTCGGATTATTATTCGTATAGACGATAAGCGGCTCGTCTAATTCGGCCGCACACAATTGGAGCAGAGGCAATGGCTTTCCAAGCCCAATCAAGAGGCGCACTCTTGCTGCAAGCCCCAATGAATTATGCGTTCTGCCTTCAGCAATGAGCTTGAGGAGGTCTTGCATTTGAAGAATCTCGGCTTTTAATGCATCAAATATATAACCCTGCCCAGCTTTTATTCGGTCTCTTCGCTCTCTAATCGACTGAAAGCTGTCGTATCTATGGCGCCTGTTCGTGGTCGCTAAAACGTTTTCTTTTGAGAAGTCGCCGCGATTTTCTTTTGAACTCATCACTTGGCCGACGACCATGGAGTCTGGAATTGCATCCTCTTTATTTGTGGATCCTACTATTTGTCCGTTTACGTTGATGATCATGTTCTGAGACGACAACCATCTAATACCTATAATACAAGGTCCAGCACCCACGACGACGAGTGGACATGACTTAAGCTCAGCGATGGAAGTTTCCTTTCCATCGAGATTCCGCAACAAAATGACGTGCAGATGGCCTGCTGGCTCATACAGCAGCCGCAAGGCGCCGCCGTCGAGTTGTACTTCTTGCAAAAGGACAGAATCCACCAATGGTGGCATAATGGGGAAACTAACCACTAAAAATATACTGCCGTTTGATATGGCCTCTGGAGAAAGGTTGCTCATCTATTCTGATCCGATTCTTCAAATCCATCTCATGTTGGACACAACAAAAGAGAATACAGACACTGTAACGCATATGCCAACTCTGGAGCGATGGATGCACTTCGTAGAGAGGTGCTGTCAGTCTAATAAAACAAGTCTCAGAAATGCTCGGCAATCTCGCTTTCAAGCCGCCAATTGACATCACTCGCCCAACGCAGCCGAGCACTTCTCTACTGTACCTTTGCCAGCTCCTCCCAGCAGGTTGTGTAGCGGGGGGAACGGTGTTGCTGGTTCATGCACCAGTTCCCGCTTTGGATCGTCACGCCGTGGCGGATCGCCCCAGCCCCAAAACGGCGATTAATGGCGTCAAAAACTTTCATTGTCTCCGATGCCCGGCATGAACCACTTTCCAGAAGGCTCATCTGTGCGTTGTCGGCACGGGCAAGAGACAGCATCATGATACCTGCTTTCTTGTAAGCAAATTCCGGACGGTAAATCTTTTTTAGGGCCGCAAGAGCCATATAAATCACCGCACCCGCATGGTTGGTGGCTGGGTCCAAGGCAAAGGTGACGGCGTTGCGATATTGAGACTGATCCTTGCGGAAGGAGTTAGTGTGCAGGAATACCGTCACTGCCCCGGCCACCAGGCCACCTTCGCGTAGTTTTTCGGTGGCGCGTTCTGCAAAATTAGCGACGGCACTTTCAACATCGGCCCTGGCCGTTACCTCACGGGCGAAGGAACGGGAAACCGTGGTAGTTTTCTTATCCGATGGCTGGTCTTCCAGGGTGAAGCAGCTTATCCCCCGCATTTCATGGACAAGGCGCAGCCCGACGATCCCCATTCTTTTACGCACCCAGGCATCGGGACGCATGGACAGGTCATACGCTGTTGTGATTCCGTTTTTCTCCAGCATCGCTCCGTGGCGGCGCCCAATGCCCCAGATGTCCTTTGCCGATGTCACCATCATCGCTTCCCTGCGGTGGTCCCGGTCCAACAGGGTGGTAACGCCTCCCATGGCGGGGTTCTTTTTGGCAAGATGATTGGCAAGCTTGGCAAGCGTCTTGGTTGGCCCAATGCCGACGGAAACAGGAATGCCTGTCCAGCAGCCCAGGGTGCGGCGAATGTCCCGGGCGTATTGGGTGATGTCTCCAGGAATTCCCGAAAGATTGAGAAATGCCTCATCGATGGAATAGACCTCCATCTCTGGAGAAAAATGCGTCAACGCCGACATCACCCGGCGTGACATATCGCCATACAAGGGAAAGTTTGAGGAAAAGACGGCGACTGCGTAACGACGGATGAGGGCGCGCACCTCAAACAGAGGTGCCCCCATGGCTATGCCGATGTCCTTTGCCTCTTGGGAGCGAGCGATGATGCAGCCATCGTTATTGGACAGCACCACCACAGGGCGCCCACAAAGGGCAGGATCGAACACTCTTTCGCAGGACACATAAAAATTGTTGCAATCGACCAGCGCGAAAATCACAGACCTATTCCATACGCCGTACGACACCGGTAACCACGCCCCAGAGGATGCAGTCACGATCCGGTCCAACCCGGATGGGTGGAAAGTCTGGGTGTTCGGCAACCAATACCCAGCGGTCTTTGCTTCCCGTCAGACGTTTGACCGTCAGATCCCCTTCCAGGGCCGCCACCACGATATGGCCCTTTGCCGGTTCTACGCTGCGATCCACAACGAGAAGATCCCCAGGTAATATTCCGGCCCCTGTCATGGAATCGCCCACAACCCGCAGAATGAAGGTCGCCGCCGGGTGGGGCACCAAGTAGGCGTTAAGGTCAAGGCTTCCTTCTATGTAGTCCTCAGCGGGCGAGGGAAATCCCGCCGTAACCGGGCTCATATAGAGGGGCAGAGAAAGAGGGTTTTTCTCCCCGCTAACCGTGGCAAGCAGCATGAATAGCGCCCCTTACGAAAAAGAACAAAGAAAGAACATAGGGCGGTTCAAGAGCGCGCGCAAGGTGAAGGGCTTTGTCAGGTTAAATCGCGTTGAGGCAGGCAGGGCCAACTTGTAGCCTCGACGGATCTAGTGCGCGCTCTCAATAGCTCCTTCGATTTCAGCAATCAGGTGCGCAAGCCGCCGATTGATTTCTGCGCCACGTTTGCACGAATAAGAGACTCTGTCGCAAGCTGCTTTAGCCTGACAATTCCCTATCTGCGCTAGATTTCGGATGGCGGCTTGTAAATTTTCAAGGCTGCAAGAGTTGGTCGGGCGTATTACGTGACCGCGAGTTAACAGGGCATATCGCTAACGCTGTTTCCAAGAGTCCTCATCCAGCACATAATATTCTGACCCATCGTCCTCGCTGTGTATGGAACTGGAACGCAAGCATGCCTATCACCACCGTCGACCAGTTACGAACCCGCTTCCGGTCATTCGGCATCGACACTGTTTACATCAAACATTTATCGGCTAAGCAGGACAACGAAAAGAACCAGATCTATCTAGGCGGCGGTCTCGACGGCGTCACCAACCTTTTTCCCGCCACGATCGATGTACGTTCTCCGAGCGAGAGCACGCTCAAGCGACAATCCAAATCCGGAAAACCGAAGCTCGAAGCGAAGATTGATTTTGCCTGGATGGGATCCGGAGGCGAGCTGTTTCCGGCCCCAAACACGCGCATTATTGACTACTTCCAATACCCGGAAGTCCGTATGTCCGGATTTCTATCTGACTGTAAGGACGCTCCTGATGCCTTGCGCAGGCGTCTGCAAGCACAGTTCGGGAAGCGCATTCTGGCACTTGGTGTTGCGCCATCAGGGCAGGTGCTCGGATGTGTGCTGACAGAACGTGACGACCCGATCGTTACAGATTTTCCAGAGCTCCCCGAGCTTGCCGCCGCGCCAATCCTCCGCGTACTTGTCGTCGACGGACCCGCAGGTGCATCCCCTCTGGACCTCCTCATGGCTGATCTCTCGCGCATCGTTTCCGCAGGCTGGCACAGCTCAAGGATATTGCGCCCGGCATCACCTGTTCCATCCCCATTCCGAGGGGCTCAAGGGGCAGGCTATACGCTGGAAGCGCTCCTGGGAGTCCCGGCCAATGCGAAGAAAGGCCCCGACAAGTATGGCTTCGAGGTGAAGTCGTATGGTGGCTCGCGTATCAGCCTCATGACCCCGACGCCCGATGGCGGCTTCCAGGGAGATCACAGTTTTCGTGAGTTCATGGAGCGTTACGGGCGGCCGGGACAGAAGGGAGATGGCAGCACCCGGTTTACCGGCATTCATCGCTGCGGGATCAAAAATGAAAAGACAGGAATGCTTCTCAGGGTAACGGGGTACAATCCCGAAACCGGAAAATTTGACGGTGATACGGACGGAATCGCTGTTGAGCTGGTGCTACAGCCGGCCGGCGACGTTGTTGCTTCGTGGTCGCTGGCGCATCTTGCAAACTCCTGGAACAGCAAGCACGCCTCCGCTGCCTATGTTCCAAGTTCGCGTCAGGCGGCACCTGGCGGCGCAGTGCATGATGTCGAGTACAAATTTGGCCCTGCAGTCATTGTCGGGCAAGGAACGGATGTCTGGAAGCTGCTGAAAGCTATCCATTCCGGGGTTGTGTACTATGACCCGGCTGACTCGATATACGCTGACGGTAAAGCAAAGGTGCGCCCACAGTGGCGGATAAACACAAGCCGTCTGAAAGAAACCCTGGGCCCTTTGTACAATATCGTGAACGAATTTCAGCTTTAACTCACCTCTTCACACCATGTCCGAGGATCTCCTTGTGGAGCGCCCGGCCATTCAGCCAGCGGGCGGCCTGCTGGACCGGTCTTCCGGGGGCGAGACGCGTTTTCCCCTTGAGGGCACATTCCCAGACGACGAGAATTCGCCAGTCCTGTTCCCGGAGGGCGGCAATGTGCTTTTCGTCGTTACGACGGTTTGTTGTGATCTTCTTGTGCCAGAATGCCCTACGTGTCTTCGGCCATTTGAAAAGGTGACAGTCGTGACCGTGCCAGAAGCAACCGTGCACGAAGATCACTGCCTTGCGGCCCGGGAACACAAGATCGGGCTTTCCCGGCAGCACCCTTACATGGAGGCGATAACGAAAACCGAGAGCGTGCAACCCTGAGCGTATCACCAGTTCGGGTTTTGTATCCTTGCCCCGGATACCCCTCATCATCCGGCTTCGAATCTCCGGAGAGACTATGTCAGCCAATTTCGAGCTGACGTTCCTGCGGTCCGGACCTGCCGGGCGAGGTTGCATTTTCGAAAAGTTCACCCGGATTGTTGATCCGCATGATGTGGGGGGCCATATAGCGGGCTATTTCCCGGACGACCGGAACGGCTACCGCGTTACCAAACTGCTTGTAGGCACGCGTGTCAGAGACAGGGATGGACATGCGGGTTTCCCTGTCCGGATCAAACCCCATAAGCCGTGCACATTCACGTGGCGTCAGGCGCCTCGGATTGTTACCGGGCTGGTCGATAAGTATCTCGCTGCCGTCCTTGTAATAGCGTGCCGAAAGCGTACGCGCTTTTGCATCGGGCGTGTTGAGACCGAATCCGAACCCGTTGCCAGCAGCCTTGTGTTTTGCTGCATAGGCTTGCAGATAATTCCAGAGCTTATCGGAAAGGGTGTACCGGTCGTCAACGACGGTTGCATTTCCTGAATACTCGTTTTTCATTTTGCCCGTGTAGTGTCCTTCTGCTTCTTCGTCAGGCGAGTGAAGGATACTGTGAAGAACGGGGCCCTTTCCGGGCTCTTTGAATTCCAGCCTGTCAAAATCAAAGCCGGTATCATCACGAAACCCGGCAATGAAGATGCGCTCGCGATGCTGCGGCACATATCCTTTCGCATCAATTATCCGGAAACTGATGTTGTATCCGAGGTCATCCTCAAGTGCCCCGCAAATTGTCCGGAAAGTATTGCCTTTGTCGTGGCTGCGAAGATTCTTGACATTCTCAAGCAGAAAAGCCGCCGGACGATGGTGTTTCAGGATTCGCAAGACTTCAAAGAAGAGCGTGCCCTGCGTTTTGTTCATGAATCCGTGGTCGCGCCCGAGGGAATTAAGCTTGGAAACGCCGGCGATTGAAAATGGCTGGCAGGGGAAGCCGGCGAGCAGGACATCATGCCGGGGAATATCGCTGGCGCTGATCCTGGTTATGTCGCCAGCAATTGCGTGGTCGTCGGGAAAATTTGCACGATATGTTCGTTGTGCATAATCGTCCCACTCACACGTGAATATGCACTTCCCGCCAACCGTCTCGAACCCTCTTCGCATCCCTCCAATACCGGCAAAGAGATCAATGAACGTAAAAGGCGGGGTTTCAGGCTCTGGCACCTTCCGGCTCTCCAGACGATGCCGGAGTACTTCCATGTACACTTTTCTGGGTGTTGTCTCGCCGTTTTCCCAGCGTCGGATAGTTTTTGCATTTACCTCGAGTAGTTCGGCCGCCTCGTTAATCGAGAGACCATTCTGTTCTCTGAGCGTACAGAAGCCATATTCTTCCACCCGCAGCCTCCCCTCTTATTCTCTGGGACAAATTTTGACAACGTGTCACCAATACGACCTAGCGATTAACGGGTCAAGCTACAAATGTATCCGTTTTGTTCTACATGCCGACAAGGACGCTGATACTGTCAGTCTAATTAAAAAACCTGTTTTTCATCCCCGAAAACTATGGAAGTCACCTTCCCGGCTCAAGCTGATTTACTCTGACAATGCCGATAAGACTAAGCAGTAGTTCCACTCAAGTCTTCAGGGGCTCTAGCTGCTCGTGCTTTATTCCATTGCTTACTCCGACAAACAACCCCGCTGGAATCGCCGCCGTTCCAACGATAATCATGACAAAACCTGCCAGCTGATGCCGGGACTTACGAAACACTTCCAGGAAGCTGTGGGCGTCGGTTTTTGAAGGTCGCGGGATTGGTTCGGGATGGGTGTGCCAGTCGCCCACATAGTGAAGCCCCTCCTTGAACAGGCGTTTTATCTCCCGGCGCTCTGCAATGCGGTCCGGAATGAAGGATAACCACGAGCGCTGGTCCGAACGTCGTGGTCCAGTCGCGCGTTCAAGGGTGATGTTGTTACCGTTGAATCGTGCAAACAACTGCCCCCCGGCTTCCTTGCTCATAGCGGTTGTCTGCCGATGGCGGTCAAGGTGGGCGAGGACCGGGTCAGTGAGGACCAGCGTCTGCCCTGAATTACCTGCCGCGTATGCAATCACGCCGCGGCAGCTCCGTTGCAGACGGGACATTCAGGCGCATGTTCCCAGGCGCGCTGAACAGTCACACCGCCCTGCCCCGGATCACCAACCGTATTACACCATGTCGGATTCCAGCGACCCCCTGCATTTTTCACAGTCTCACTCCGTCCAATCCAAGTGTGACACGTTACGTTGGTTATGTTTCCAATTAACGTGTCGAGAACTAGTTCCGTGACGAGTGCGTGTGCCCACATAAGTTCTACCGCACCGAACGGTGAGAACACTGCACCGCAAGCTGGCTCCTGAAGTAGCGCTCTATCTTTGGGCCAATTAGTTACCGGCAACGACAAAACGCCGCGCTCGTTAAATCCACAACGCAAGCATGCGCCGTCTGCAGATTGTGGGATGAAGAGCACATGCGCGGCTGTGGCGCGGGCTTCAAGCCATGCGTAAATGATCGGCGGGATATCGGTGCGACTCTGCTGCAAGTCGTTCAGCAGCATATCGACACCCCATTCTCCGGTCGCGCTGATTACCAGATCGAAAGTTGGCAACTCGTCAATCAGGCTGGTGGCCGCCAAACCGAAGGTTATTTTGCGGCCCTCGATGCCCGTTAGGTGCGGAAAGTCGCGTCGTAGGGTCTCAGCCAGAGCTATGGCTTTGTTCTTTTGAACTGCGGGTGCACCCAATACGTGGCGGCTGACATTCGGCCAGTCAAAAAGCTGATGGTCAATGAGCATCTGGTTGTGGACACCGGATTGCGCAAGTAGGCGGGCAACACCCCCACCGACCGCACCGCAGCCCAATACCAGGACGCGGGCCTCTTTGAGGATAGTTTGACGCTTGTCCTGGTCGCGACCGTGCACCCAATTGTGATCGGCGCGATGGACTTTGCTGCGTGTGACTTTGACCGCGCCCAGGTACTTTTTGATTATAACGGCTTTTGGTATATGCCCCGGGCGAAATCCGCATTGCATCACTTTGTCGTCCGGGCGGTGCAACGTCGCGGCTGCGAAGCAGGCACCGTGCGCTGTCGGTGCACCGATGATAACGTCGAGCCTCATGGAGTCCGCAGCCACACACTTTTCGAGCAATGTAAGGGCGTTGGGTGCATGATTTTCAGCCAGCGAACGGACATCAGCGGCGGTGCGTGGGTATTCATGAGGCACCATAGGTTTTGGTAGCCAGATCAACACGCCCTTGTGAAAGGTGAAGCCCTCCTTCGGCTTCTCCGCACCCCAACGGTCCAGCCACCCATCAAGCGTGGCTCGGTCGTCGGCGCAGAAGCATCTAGCCTTCCCGTGCCAGACGACCACCTGACGGCTGGGGCCGTTTGGGACGAGCAGGCTCATAAAGGGGGGCGCACCATCATCCGCTGCAATCGTCCAGTACGATAAAAATTCATCCCGAAAATCTTGGGCGATGTTGCCGCTGCGACAATCTTCGACTAGCGCCAGGGCAGCATCCAATACGTACTTTGCAACATTGACAGGATCCCGTGTCGAGACAGTTGCCTGTCCTGGCAATACGCATAAGACGCCATCGTTTTCAACATGTGGCCACTTAAGCGGGCCTGGTCCCTGTGGCAAAGCCACGCGTGCCGCTGAATAGGGAAAGTCCCCATCCACCAAGATATCCAGCACTACAGGCCCGGCCTCCGGCCCCGGCAGACGCCAACCATGCGTTATCCCACGGTCTTCGTATTGCTTCAGTTCTCGCGAGCTAAGCGGCCTTGCATCATGTTGTCCGCCTATGTACCGATCGAGGCCATCGAGGGCCGCCTGGCGCCATGCCATGAGGTCGGTAGCAACATCAGGCATACCGGCCGCCACCTTGCTTTTCGACTGGGCGGTCGGGCTCACGAGCTTCCGAGCGGTTCGTCAAAATCGCCGTGGTTAAGCCGGCCGAGAAATCCGCCGTTGCCGCACCGTCGTGAGTACTTTTTTCCTTATCCTCGGCGTCCTTAAGTCGAGTACTAAAGAAGTCCGTGTTGAACACCTTATCCCAGGCCTTAAGGGCCTTTTCTCGGGTGCAGTCCGATTCGAATAGCACCTGAAGCTCGTCGATGAGCCAGTCTAGCTTCTCACGCAGGAGGCGCGTGCAGGCGTCATTCGACCCCTTTGTTAGCTTCTCGTCTTGCACCGTCGGGTGTTCGATCTCCAGGTTCCACTTAAGGTGGCCCTGCATAGCCACCATCGTGTCATAGAGTGACCGGTCCTCGCGCTTGGCGTTCGGTCGATAGCACTCGTTAACGATTAGCGTGGTGATCATAAAGCCCGTCGCGATACGGGGGCGCCAGCTCTCCCGACTGCGGGCCAAGGCCTTATTCAATCGCGTCTGCCGGCGCAGTTGACGGCCGTTCGTGGTGTCCGGACTCTGGCACTCATTTTCTCTATTGAACCAGTGCGTAACCTCCACGGGATCGGCCTTCTTCCAGTCGGAGCTGGCGATTTCGTAATAGATCTCTTCCTCACCCGAGATGTTCTTCGTCTTCACCTTGCGGTAGACGGGCACGTCCAAATGGTAACCGGCGTTATAGTAAACTCGCACACAGTTGGTGCGGACCTCGGGCGGCTTTTTGAAACGATCGTCATGAAGTGCCTTGTGCACCATTTCCTTAGCGTCGCGCGCGGATTTGTCACCACCATTCGGCCCCTTGAGGTCCTTCTTCCAGAAGTAAGCCCCGTCGTCGATGTCGTAGTCCTTCTCAGGATGCTGGACCATCGTGCGGTGGGCATACGACCCCTGCGACTGGAAGCCGCTCAGCGCCGGCTCCCCGTCGCGTTTTAGGCCGTCTCTCAACCGCTGCCGGTTGGTGTCCCGGCGGTCGCGCATTTCATCCTGCTCCACTTTTGAGAGCATCACCTTGTCGTTGTGATAGGCCAGAATATCTTTATGGCAATTATACATCGTCTCTTCCTCATCGTCGGCCAATACATCGAGCAGCACTTTTCCGGCCACTACGATACTTAGTAGTTTCAACCAAACCGGAATCAACCGGTTGCCTCCTGTTTTTCGACCGGAGGCAGGTCCTTCAGCAGCGTCGCCAGTAGGTTCCCGTCATTATCGGCAGCGCGATCACACACACTCAGCGTGAGTGACACATCCTCTAGGGCCTGTTCGACGAGCACCTTCGTAGCTTTATTGCTGGTCTCGTCCAGGTCTAGATAGGGCATGGCCTTCGCCGGCAAGTCGCCTCGCGGAAAGCGCACCACGTGGCAATCGCGATCCAGGTGCCCGGCCAACATGCCGGCCATATTGTCGTATGCGAATGCCTGCGCATCGAGCGCGATGACTGCCGCCTCACCGCCAAATTTCCAATCGCCGAGCCCGCGGTGCATATCATCGGCATCAAAAATGTCGCCGGCGGGAGGCGGACAGGTGCCTAGCGAGAAAATCTCAATTCGGTCGCCCGGCTCCGTCATCTGGAGGGCGTCGATCATCCCGACCAAAACAGGATTGTTCGCCCAAAGACCGCCATCGATGAACACGTGGTGATGCCCATACATTGTCGGATTTTCGACTCGCGCCATGGACCGGTATAGCGGCGCAGCACTGGTTGCAAGGCACACGTCCACAAGGCGGAAGCCGTCATCGCGGTGGCCGCCCAAATGTGGCGTTTTGAATACCCAGCTTCGATGCCGCGACATCTCAATTGCCGGAATGGCCAGGGCGATGCGGCGTTGGTCATAGACCTGACGCACCGTCATGTCGCCGAACTTTTCCTCCAACCTGCGCTGGAGCGCATTTGCACCGCGGATGAGGTATTTCGGCCGGCTGAAGAGCTGCCGGAATAGATCAATGTTGAGGCCATCGGGCATCTTGATCGGAAAGATTTCGCGGCCGTGCCGGCGGAAGAGGTCAACTACTTCATCGAGGGGAACACCTGCCGCTAGGGCACAGGCGATGATGCCGCCGGTACTGGTTCCGACGATCAGGTCGAAGGCTTTTCCTACGTCAAGATCTCCCGTATTCCGCCGTGCGGCAGCTTGCTTGGCCAGCGCCGAAAGATAGGCGCCGGTGTACACGCCACGCATGCCGCCGCCGTCAATGCTCAATACCCGCAGGCGTCGCGGCCCGTCTGTCATGGCTGACCCTCACGATCTTGTGTATCTAACTCAAATAGTACCCACATATTGTTTTTCAACCGCTTCTCTTCGTCGGCGAATGAGCTGGTTCCGCTTGCTTATGCCTTCATTCCTGCCGTTTCGCGCCACCGTATATCAAAGCAGACCTATACGTAATGATACATCGAACATTGCCGCGAAGTCAAGTATTGTATTACGATTTTGTTCGATTTATCATACGGTATCGAAAATGCCGTCCAGAATGACAACCTGAATGGAGGTGATCAGCGTGGCCTTTTACGGAAACCGCCTGAAACAGCTACGGATTCGAAAAGGCGAGTCCCTTCAGCAAGTCGCCGATGCCGTGAATGCGTCCAAGGCGCATATCTGGGAGCTTGAGAAAGGCGACAGCCGCAATCCGTCCATCGATCTGTTGCAACGACTCGCTCAAAACTTCAACGTGAGCATCGCCTACTTTGTCGGGGAGGACCCGGATGCCCCCGACGAAGAAGAACAGCTTATCGCCATGTTCCGCGAGCTGAAGGACCTGGACCCGGACGACAGGGAGATGCTCGACGCTATCATGCGGCAGATGCGCGAGCGTAAGGAGAAGGCTAAATCCGATGGAGATTAGCCGTATGGACCTGGCTGACCTGGGTTCTCCGGAGACCCTCGTCCAAGGTATCCTAAAGCAGGTTCCGGACATGCCCATTCCGGTGCCCATCGAGGCTATCGCACGCGCCGTGGACATCACCGAGATTGCGGCCATTGGTGCAAGCGGCTTCGAAGGGGGGCTYATCACCGATCGGGAAAAGTCGGAGGGGGTGATCCTGGTTAACCGAGAAAGCAGCCGTCGACGCCAAAGGTTTACCATTGGCCATGAGCTTGCCCACTTTCTCATACCCTCTCATCTGCCGCAGGAAGGCACAAAGTTCATGTGCACGGTGTCAGATATGCAGGAGTCGGGCACCTCAAAGGCCATGGACCGGGCAACACGCATGGAAGTTGAAGCAAACCGCTTCTCCGGCAACATGCTCATGCCCGCCACGCTCTTTCGCCACGACCTTGCCCGATCCACGGCACCCGACCTGGAGCTTCTTCTAGGCCTTGCTGAAAAATACGACACCAGCAAGGAAGCTGCAGCTCGCCGTTTCTGCGAGCTGATTGATACGCCAAGCGCGACGGTGTTCTCAAAGGACGGAAAGTTCGTTTATGCCGTCTGGGGTCAAAGCTTTCCCTTTATCCCGCTCCGGCGCGACGAGCCAATCCCCAACGGTTCTCTGACAGCCCGTTTCAGCGGTAGCGAAGGCGATCTCTCCAACATGGACGCCGTAGACGGCCATTGGTGGGTGGACGTTAAACCCTATTGCGATCGCCAACTTCTGGAGCAGACCTTTCTTCAGATCAACGGCTACCGCTTAACGCTACTTCAGCTCGACGAAGAGGAAATTGAGGAAGCGAACGAAGAAGACGACCTTGCCGAATCCTATACGCCGCGCTTCCGAAGGCGCTAATCTGAGCGAGGGCCGCTGAAGACCAACTTAAGCCAAGGACGAGGACAAAAATCGACAGGCTGTGCAGCATGAGCGGTCCTCCACTCAAGGACCTAGAATATATCTTGTGCAGGCAGGAGAACAAAGAATGGTTGATGACATCGATATCTATCGCTCGGCGAACCTGCTGATAAAGCAGCATGGTGAAGAGGCAGTGATCTTTGCAGCGATGCAGGCCGACAAGTGCCTTGAGGTAGCTGACATGGACGGCAAAAACACTTGGGTCAGGGTAATTGCAGCGCTCGAAGCGTTACAAGGAAAAGAGCTGCCAGCGGGGACCATGGCCCATTAACAGCAATCGGCACCACCCTATCTAGCAAAGTGGTGATCAGGTAAATCCCCCATCTCTATAGAGCTCTCCATCTTGGCAAATAACGCTGTTTTGTGATCCAGGAGAGGAACTGTACAAAACTGTCCACCTGGTCATCAAATTTCCCGTGCGGGAATTGCAAAACCTCTCTTTCGAAGTCGTGAAGCCAAGGTGCGCGTTCTGGTAGCCACACATCGCCGGCCTCGATGATTGCTGTCTGGGCGGCCGCCCGTGTCACCTTGTCGCCTTCCGGCAGGAAGGGAATGGGTCGGAACGGGCCTTCATAGGTCAATTCCTGGATCAAATGCGTGCCGGAACCCTTGTCTTCGATGATGACGACATCGGCAGCGTATTTCCGGGCCAGCTCCACCACCCGACGCCTTAGCTCCGGGTATTCCAAACGTTCACGATAGACATCGATCAGGTAAAAGGTCGATTCCTTCACTAGCCAGGTCGTGCAGACCGAGTAGTCGTGAATTTCCTCTCCCTTCGAGGCGGTGTCCCATGACTGAAGGATGCGGTCGTTACCGCTCTTTGCCGGCAACTCCTGATAACGTCGAAACCACTTCCAGCGGATGAGAGCGCCACCGGGTGGCACCGGCTGTTGCTGGTATTGCGCCGAGAAAGTATGGGTTCCAAGCGTCCTCTTGAGACGATCGAGGGTTTCCTGAGGCTCGCGTTCCGGGTGAAGAAGCTCCCCGGGTTGACGCGTGATGAACCGTCCTGGCCCACATTGGATGCGTTGCGGTATCTCTGCGATGGCTGGCAGGTCGAGACGCACCCAATCTTCCTGCTCAAGGACGTGGCCGGCCAGATCGTCGACATGAAGGCGCTGCATGACGAGGATGATGCAGTCGTCGGCCTTGTTGTCTAGGCGCGAAGAGAGGGTTCCATCGAACCACTGCTTGAGGGCCTCCCGCTTTGTTGATGACATCGCCTCTCCTGGCTTCATTGGGTCGTCGATCAAAATCATATTTCCGCCGCGGCCAGTGAGCGTTCCTCCGACCGAGGTGGCGAGACGAAAGCCTTGCGCGGTCGTCATGAACTCCGACTCGGTGTTCTTATTCGGATGAAGCTTGGTCTTTCGGAAACATTTCCTGTACCAGTTGGATTCCATAATCGTTCGGCAGTCGCGGGCGTGTTTGCCAGAAAGGTCGGCCGAATAACTCACTGCTATAATGCGCGCGGTAGGGTCATGACCGAGGACCCATGCGGGAAAAGCGACCGAGGCGGCGATTGATTTCAAATAACGGGGCGGCATGGTGATTAAAAGACGCCGGATATTCCCCTTCCGACACTCCTCAAGGTGCCAGGCGAGCGCGTCGATATGCCAGTTATGCAAATAGGTCGTTGCCGGGTCGACGGTGCTGAAGCATTTTTGGATGAAACTCGATAAATCTAAGCGAAGCGTAGCCTGAAACACTCGGGACAATTCCTTCATGAGACTTTCTCCTTCTTGGGCTTCTTGGGCTCTGTGCCCCTGGCTTTCCTAGACGCTGGTTTTTTATTTTCCTGAACCAGGCGCTCCTTATAGCGATCAAGGATTGCTAGATCTTCCTCGGCCAGAAAAGCGTCAATATCCGGACCTTGGTCGAGTGCATCGAATCGGAGCATCAAATTGCACAAGAGCGCGCTCGCCTTGACATCACCTTGAGCGCCCTTGGCAGCTAAGGCCTTCAGTACCGCGCGCCGCTTGCTGACCTTGCGAATGACGCCGCCTTCGCGCACCCGTATTTGCTCCCGCATCTCCTCTTCGAGCTCGGTCTTTAAGTTCCGCGCCCCCTTTGGCCGGCCTTTCGGGTTGCCAGATTGGCCTTTTCTGAATTTCGTGTGCGTCGGCGGCTTTCTGTAGCCAACCATCTTCTCGTCATTCGCCATCGTAGGCCTCCTTGGCGGTCGTCTTTTTTGCTTGGGCAAGCCGTTGCTCGCGCAAGGCATCAAAAGAAGCCCCTGTTTCCTCATGAAGGGCGGTGCCGCCGGTGTAGTCCTGCCAGCGTTGAATTGCCGCCTCAACGTAACGGGGATCGAGTTCAAGGGCGCGCGCGACGCGCCCCGTGCGTTCGGCCGCGATAAGAAGCGTGCCGCTGCCGGCAAAGCCATCGAGGACGATCTCCCCGCGCTTTGAGCCATCAAGGATTGCGTCCGCCACCATGGCGACCGGCTTGACGGTGGGATGCATGGCCAAGGCGGCGTCTCGCCCGGCCCCAAACGCGTTCGCTCCCGGATAGTTCCAAACGTTTGTCCGGTAGCGGCCATGCTTCCCGAGTTCGACGTTGTTGATATGCGTGGCCTTCCCCTTCTTGAAGACGAACACCAGTTCATGCTGAGACCGATAGAGTGAGCCCATGCCGGCGTTCGTCTTGGCCCAGACGCAGAGGTTGAGGAGCTTGTCGTAGATGGACCGACCGGCGGCAAGCAGCTCTCCCAAATGGCGCCAATCCATGCATATGAAATGAAGGGCGCCCTCCATGCTGTGTCGGGCGAGATTGCCAAGGGTACATTCGAGAAAGGCGGTGAAAGCCTCCGCTGACATTTCACCGGAGGCCATGGCAAATTCCGCATGTTTGATGCGGCCAAGTCCGGAGACGTGGCCCTGGATCAGCACGTTGTAAGGCGGGTCGGTAAAAACGAGCCGCGCCTTTTTCCCTGCCATGAGACGTCGAAGGGCGGCCGCCTCGGTCGCATCCCCACAGAGCAAGCGGTGGCGATCGAGGACCCAGAGGTCACCCGGCTCGACGGCGCAGTCTTCCATCGTCGGCAAATCCGGTAGCACATCCGCCCCGGAATCCTCATCAGGCTTAAGCGTTTCGATCAGCAGGTCGACCTCGGCCGGAACGAAGCCCGTGACCGACACGTCGAAATCAATCTCGACTTCGCTTAAGAACTGAAGCTCATCGGCGAGTAGTTCCAGGTCCCATCCCGCGTTCTCGGCGAGCTTGTTGTCGGCGAGAGCCAGCGCCCGTTTTTGGGTCGGGGTGAGGTGAGAAAGCCGGATTACCGGGATCCGTTCAAGCCCCAACAGCTTCGCCGCTTCGAGCCGGCCATGGCCGGCAATGATATTGTTTGCGTCGTCAATCAGGAGCGGATTCGTGAAGCCAAACTCGCGGATGCTGGCCGCAATCTGGCGAATCTGCGCAGGTGCATGGGTCCGCGCGTTGCGGGGGTTAGAAATCAAATCGGAAAGAGATAATTCTTCTACTTCTACTGAATCGATGGTTCCCATTGGGTAGCTCCTTAAGTTGAGTGCTACCCCTAGTCCGGTGGGAGGCCGGAAACGTTACGCGTGAGATAAATTTTTCTTAGCGGATACGGTGCCTTAGTCGGTGTAGCGCTTGGCGAGCGGCGCCCGGGGTGATGCCGAGTGTCCGGGCGGCCTCGGTGGTGGTGTACCCTTTATACATCAATGCCAAAATCGGCCGTTCCTGCTCGGTGGCCTGCGCGAGCAAGGCCGCGACCTCTTGCCCCCTGGCCAAGGTGGCCTCCGGCGAATCCGCTGCCGACGGAATTTCCTCTGACAATGGAATCAGATCATTGTGCCGCCACTCGTTGCCAAGCAGTGCCTTGGTGACGAGGTTGTTGATCCGTTGGCGCACCTTGTCTTTAACGTGCTGACGTGCGCGGGGCTGGTCCGCACCGTCGGAAGGGTTAAACAACTCGGTCGGAACCGTCAGCCACACTCCGGGGCCTTCGGCAACTAGGCTAACCGCTGCCCGGGATTCGCAGAGCAATTCGTACTTGGATGTCGACCCCATGCCCTCAGCACGCTCCCGTAGTTCTCGCTTGAACCGGGAAAAATATGCGCTCCACCTTTGGGGTGCGATGGGCCGCTCTAGAAACTCGTCGAGGATCGGCTTTAACCAAGGGGAAGCATAAATTGTGAATTTGTCGTCCATGGCAACCTCCTATCGTGCGATTGCAAAGATGACTCGATATATCGGGCTAGGGGCAAGGAGCCCTGTGTTCGTCGGCTACTCTATACAGAAAAATAGAACAAAACAAGTACACTACCGAGATTCTAAGCATTTTTGATTGGCCAATCACGGCCTCGAGCGTCTGCCCTCAATCCCCTCAAGAAAGTCGGATTGTTGCCCGGCAATCATCCGTTTCCTCTGGCTTTCCTACCCAAAGGAAGCGTGCATGGGGGAGGAGGATTCATCCCCATGTCGCAGAGCAACATTCCAAAACTTGAAGACCTTCCCTGCCTTCCCCGGCCTGGGCTTATTGATGCCTGGCAAGAACTTTTCGGACGACCGCCACCGAAGAAAACAAGCCGCGAAATTCTCACCCACACTATTGCCTGGGAAATACAGGCACGCCGCCATGGCGGTCTGAAGCCCAAGGTCCAGCGGCGGCTCGAACGACTGGCCAAGGCATTGAAAGCCGGCCAAATGTCCCCTGATCCGATACCGCGTTTCCGGCCCGGCACCCGGCTGGTGCGGGAATGGCAGGGGGAAGCGCATCGGGTGACCGTGCTCGAAGACGGCTTCGAATACCGAGACACCCGTTACGCAAGCCTCTCTAAAATCGCACGCGAGATCACCGGCACGCGCTGGTCAGGGCCGGCGTTCTTCGGGCTCAGGAAGACCTCCCCCGGATCAAAGGAGGTAAACCATGCCAACTAGACGCTGCGCCATCTACACCCGCAAATCGTCAGAAGAAGGGCTGGAGCAGGATTTCAACTCGTTGCACGCCCAACGCGAAGCTTGCGAGGCCTATATCACCAGCCAGAAAAGTGAAGGCTGGCAACTGGTCCGCACGCCCTATGACGACGGGGCCTTTTCCGGCGGCACCCTGGAACGCCCGGCCCTGCAGAGCCTGCTTGCCGATATCGAAGCCAGAAAGGTCGATACCGTCGTCGTCTACAAGGTTGATCGCCTCACCCGATCGCTTGCCAATTTTTCCAAGATTGTCGAAATTTTTGACGCCCACGCCGTCTCCTTTGTTTCCATCACCCAACAGTTCAACACGACAACCTCCATGGGGCGGCTGACGCTGAACATGCTGCTCTCCTTCGCCCAGTTCGAACGCGAGGTCACCGGCGAACGGATTCGCGACAAGATCGCCGCCTCCAAGAAGAAGGGCATGTGGATGGGCGGCTTCGTGCCTCTCGGCTATGAGGCAAAAGAGAGAACCCTGGTGATCAATGAGGTCGAGGCCAAAACCATCCGCGCCGTCTACCGGCTCTATCTTGCGCATGGCAATGTGCGGCGAGTAAAGGCAGAGGCCGACCGGTTGGGGCTAAAGACCAAGATACGGGCCGAAGGATCTAGCGGTGGCCGCCCCTTAAGCCGCGGCTACATCTACAAGCTCCTTGGCAACCCGCTCTATGCCGGCAAGATCGCACATAAGGGGGAGGTCTACGAAGGCCAACACCCAGCAATCATCGATGCCAAGACCTGGAAGGAAGTGCAGACAAAACTCACCAGCAACACTCACGCGCGGCGATCAGGCGTCCGGGCAACAGAACCGAGCCTGCTTGCCGGGCTTCTCCATGACGAGCATGGCAACCGCCTCTCGCCCTCCCATGCCGTCAAGAACGGAACTCGCTATCGCTATTATGTGAGTCAGGCAATCCTCCAGCATCGCGAGGGCGAGGCCGGGTCCGTTATTCGAATTCCGGCGCGGGAAATCGAAAAACTGGTCACCGCGCGGATGGCTTCCCTGCTTAAGGACTCTGGCGCACTAATCGACGAGATCGGAAACGCCCTCAAGCCCCGTGATCAGAAACGGCTCATGAGTGCCGCCAGGAAGCAGGCGGAACAATGGCCCCAGATGAAGGCCGCCGAACGACGCGCCTTTGTTCTTACGGTCGTTGCAAAGGTTACGGTGAGCGATGGAGAGGTTCGAATCGTACTGCGCCGAAGCCAGCTGCAAAAAAGCCTGCTCAGTGACACGTCGCCAACGCGCACTACTAACTTAAATCGGGAAGAGGAGAATGGGTCCAACACTGACGATGCGTTGATTCTTTCCACGCCGGCGCGGTTGAAACTGTGCTCAGGCGAGATGCGACTCGTGATACCTCCGGGACATGTGAAGGAGACTCAGCCAAGGCCCAATGCCACGCTCATCAAAGCACTGGCCCGGGCGCATGCCTGGAAAGCCAAGCTCCTGTCAGGTGACACGCCTTCCATCCGCGCGATTGCAAAGGATGAAGGTGTGAACGAACGCTACGTAGGACACCATCTGCGCCTTTCCTTCCTCGCTCCCGACATCGTGGAAGCCATTCTCGACGGCTATCAGCCAATTGATCTCGATATGAAACGCCTCCTCAAAGGCATCCCGCTCATCTGGGGCGAGCAGCGGCGGGAGTTCGGCCTTAATGGCGTGTGACTAGCGCAGACCAACCAGGACTTTTGATGATGCGAGTTCGACCGCTAGCAGCTATTTTTTGCCCTGACCAAAAGCACCTGAATAGTGGGCCCAGACAGCGCCTACGCCCCAATGATTTTCAATGAATAAGACTGAGTCTCTTCCTGTGCTTTATAGAAAGATATTTTTGTTTTGCGATTTGCACACCATTCTCTTATTTGCCCCTGATTTTCTTCAGTCATTCTGCAGCCAAAGATGACGCCTACCAACATTTCCGGCGAAAAGCGTTTTATGTCCGGTCCTTTTTTATGATCAATCATCCGCCACTCTTTCTCATACTCCCAACGCTTGGCCTTTGTTAACAATGACTTTTTGAGGGTCTCCATGTCACTGTCTTTAAAGCGGTTAACAATTGGGTATGTATCCGAGTAAGAGATTTTTTGCTCTCTCTTATTAAAGGGACCATTTGCAATAAAATCCGTGTCTTCGTTTCCAGAAAATTGTAGGCAAAAACCTTGATGGCCGTTTGCGTAATGTGACCACATCAGGATGTCATCTGGCACTTCTGAAAAACTGCAAATTCTAACTGTGAGTATTAATTTTTTATTGGATTCTTTTACCCTATTTATAAAATCAGGGTCATCCCATGAAAAATTACTGAAGTTTTTTGCAATCCAAGTATTTCTGCATTCTCTATTCCAATTCGGATGCCTATCTTTGACATATTTTATCAAATAATCCTTTCGATCTTGATTGCTCCCATCGAATGAAAAATCAAACTTGCAATCGAACGGGTCGTTGAAATCATTTGCGTTCGCGAAATATATTTCATTATGCGTGAATATTCGGCCCGCCCACTTAAAGTTATCCCCGTTATCACCATCAATGGCTTTGTATTTATATAGAAAGGCTGTCTGCTCGATCATTAGCCTGCTTAGCTCGCTCCTAATTTAAAATCAGCAACCTTTGTTCTAGCTCCACAAGTCCTGGCATGTTGGCAGTGCCCACCCAATAAGTGAAACAGAGAATTATTCCCCAGGTTTTTTCGTTGATCTCATATGATTTCGAAGATTGCTCAGATGACTACACTGCTAACAAAACAACTAGGGCCAGCCAAACCGGACTGCGGAATGGCGCGATGGAGAAAAGTTCCGCGCCGACGCGGATTTCACGACGTGACCTTGTTCTCCCAGTCCGGTTTAAAACGCGAGTGCTCGCAAAGCCCCGCGGAACGCCGCCATTTGTGGCGGCGGCCTGGGCATCCTCTGAAAATCGCTGAGAGAACAAGACTTGCTGGCGGAGGGAGTGGGATTCGAACCCACGATAGGGCGTTAACCCTATACGCGCTTTCCAGGCGCGCGCCTTCAACCGCTCGGCCACCCCTCCGGTGGCGCCAAGATGCCCATCCCCGCGCCTTTGCGCAAGGCTTGCCTTGCGTCCTTTGCCAAACCGGGCGAAGCCTTTAAAGTCAGGGCCAGGTTTTGTTTGGAGGAGAAAGGCATTGCGGCGACGTATTCGAAAGGCCGGTCGCTATCTTGGCTGGGGGCTTTTGGTGGCAGCACTTCTGGCTTTTGGTGGTGGCTTGCAGGGCGCGATTGCCGGCGGCAGCTTTCAGGCCTTTGGCCTGGGGGAGCTGTGGTACCACCTGGATGCCGGCAGTCTCAACGCCCTTCAGGCGTTTATCCAGCGTTACCTGTTTCCGGTCATTTGGGAACTTGGCTTCACGCCGGTGCTTCTGCTGCCTGCCTGGGTTGTGTTTGGCACCGTGGGCGGCACCCTTTCCTGGTTTCTGCGCCGGAGGTAAGGGCGGCTTCTACTCGTCGCCGATTTTCAGCACGTCGAGAAAGGCGCGTTTCGGAATTTCGACATTGCCGAAGGCGCGCATTTTCTTTTTGCCCTTTTTCTGCTTTTCCAGAAGCTTGCGTTTGCGCGTGATGTCGCCGCCATAGCATTTTGCGGTGACGTCCTTGCGCATCGCGCTTACCGTTTCTCGGGCGACGATTTTGCCGCCAATGGCCGCCTGCAACGCGACTTTAAAAAGCTGTCGCGGGATCAGCGTCTTTAGACGTTTGCACATTAGGCGCCCGCGCGCTTCGGCATGCTCGCGATGGACAATCATGGCGAGTGCATCGACGGGCTCGTTGTTGACGAGGATCGAAAGTTTGACGAGGCTGCCTTTCTCATAGCCGTCCATGGCGTAATCGAAGCTGGCATAGCCTCGCGATCCGCTTTTCAGGCGGTCGTAGAAGTCATAGACAATTTCGTTCAAGGGCAGCCGATAAACGACCATGGCGCGGCTTCCGGCATAGGTCAGGTCGATCTGCACGCCACGGCGTTCCGTGCACAATTTTAGAACCACGCCCAGATAGTCGTCGGGGACAAGGATGGTTGTCTTGATCCAGGGTTCTTCGATCTTCACGATCTGCATCGGGTCCGGCATGTCTGCCGGGTTGTGCAGTTCTTTGACATCGCCATTGGTCAGGGTCAGGCGATAGATTACGGATGGGGCCGTCGTAATCAAATCGAGGTTGAACTCGCGTTCCAGCCGCTCGGTAATGATTTCCATATGCAGTAGGCCCAGATAGCCGCAGCGAAAACCAAAGCCCAACGCCGCCGACGTCTCGGTCTCAAACGTAAAGCTGGCGTCGTTCAGGCGAAGTCTTGCCAGGCTCTCGCGCAGCTGTTCGAAATCGGCGGCGTCCACCGGAAACAGGCCGCAGAAGACAACCGGCACGCTTGGCTTGAAACCGGGCAGGGCGGTTGGCGTCGGGCGCTGGTCGTTGGTGATCGTGTCGCCGATGCGGCAATCGGCGACGGCCTTGATGCCGGCGGTCAGAAAGCCGATCTCGCCGGGGCCAAGGTCGTCGATCAATTCCGACTTTGGTGTGTGAACGCCGACGCGATCGATCACATAAGTCGCGTCTGCCGCCATCATGCGGATTTTCATACCCCGCTTCAGCCGTCCGTCGATGACGCGAACCAGGATGACGACGCCAAGATAGGCGTCGTACCAGCTGTCGATCAGCAGCGCTGAAAGGGGGGCGTCTTCGTCGCCCTTTGGTGGTGGCAGGCGGTGGACGATGGCTTCCAGCACGTCGGCGACGCCGCGCCCGGTTTTTGCCGATACGGGAAGGGCGTCTTCCGCGTCCAGGCCGATCACGTCTTCGATCTGGGCTTTGATGCGATCCGGTTCGGCGGCCGGCAGATCGATCTTGTTCAGCACGGGCACGATTTCGTGGTTGTTTTCAATCGCCTGATAGACGTTGGCCAGCGTCTGCGCCTCAACGCCCTGGCTGGCATCGACGACCAGAAGCGAACCTTCGCAGGCGGCAAGGGAGCGGCTGACCTCATAGGCAAAATCCACATGGCCGGGCGTGTCCATAAGGTTCAGCTCATAGGTTTCGCCATCCTTTGCCTTGTAGTTCAGGCGCACGGCATGGGCCTTGATTGTGATGCCGCGTTCGCGTTCCAGGTCCATGGTGTCGAGGACCTGCTCGCGCTGCTCGCGTTCGGTCAGGCCGCCGCAAAGCTGGATCAAACGATCCGCAAGGGTCGATTTTCCATGGTCGATATGGGCGATGATCGAAAAATTTCGGATCAGGTGCAGGGCTGTCATTGGGGGCCTTATAGGGGCTTGGGCGGCAGTTGTGCAACGTCTGGATCGTTTTTAGCCGGCTTCCAGCGCGAAAGCGGCCCGAACAAGGGCCTGGGTGTAGGCCTCTTTTGGGGCGGCAAAAATCTGTTCCGCCGGGCCTGCCTCAACCAGATGACCGTTTTTCAGCACGATGACGTCATTGGCAAGCGCGCGCACCACTTTTAAATCATGGCTGATGAAAAGATAGGCCAGGCCGTGGCGTTTCTGCAGGTCGCGCAAAAGATCGACAATCTGTGCCTGGACGGAACGGTCCAGTGCCGAGGTTGGTTCGTCCAGCACAAGGAGTTTCGGTTTCAGCACGATGGCACGCGCGATGGCCACCCGTTGACGCTGGCCGCCGGAAAATTCATGGGGGTACCGATGGCGCGTCGAAGGGTCCAGATTGACTTCTTTCAGCACCGCTTCGATCAGTTCGATGCGTTCTTCCGGGCTGTTGCCGAGGCCGTGCACGCGAAGCCCTTCTTCGATGATCTGCCCGATGGAGAAGCGCGGGCTCAGGCTGCTGAACGGGTCCTGGAAGACAATCTGCATTTCCTTGCGCCGCGCGCGCAGTGCCCGCGAAGAAAGCTGTTTCAGGTCGTCGCCGTGAAGCCAGACCTGGCCCCTGCTTTTTTGCAGGCGCAACAGCGCCAGCGCCAGGGTCGTCTTGCCGGAACCGCTTTCCCCAACGATGCCCAGGGTGTGCCCGGCGCGCACGGAAATGGAAATGCCGTCGACCGCCTTGATGTAAGTTTTTGTTCGCTGCAACAGCCCTTTCCTGACCGGAAACCACACGCGCATGTTCTTGGCCGCCAGCACCACGGGGGCTTTCGGGTCGGCCTTGGCGGGCGAGCCGCCCGGTTCCGCTGCCAGCAGCATTTTCGTGTAAGGGTGGGCGGGGGATTCGAACAGGCGCTTGGCCGTTTCCGTTTCCACGATGCGGCCCTCATGCATGACGGCAACGCGGTCCGCCATTTTGCGCACGATCCCCAGGTCGTGGGTAATCAGCAGCATCGCCATGCCCAGACGCTGTTGCAGTTCTTTCAGCAATTGCAGAATTTGCGCCTGGATTGTGACATCCAGCGCCGTCGTTGGTTCGTCAGCGATCAGAAGGTCGGGTTCATTGGCCAGCGCCATGGCAATCATGACGCGCTGGCGCTCGCCGCCGGAAAGCTGATGGGGGTAGGCGTTCAGGCGGCTTTCCGGGTTGTGCAGGTGGACCAGATGCAGCAATTCAAGCAGGCGTTTTTCTGCGGCCTTGCCATTCAGCCCCTTGTGCAGGGTCAGGGTTTCGCTGATCTGCTTGCGGATGCTGTGCAGCGGGTTCAGGGACGTCATCGGTTCTTGAAAAATCATGGCGATGCGGCCGCCGCGCAAATGTTGCAGCACGTCTGCCTTGGCATTGATGACGTCAACGCCCTCGACGCGAATGCTGCCATTGGGATGGCGCGCATAGGGATAGGGAAGCAGTTGCAGGATCGAAAGCGCCGTCACCGATTTTCCCGAGCCGCTTTCCCCGACCAGCGCAACGGTTTCGCCCTTCTGGATTTCAAGGGACACGTCGCGCACGGCGGCCACCGCCTTTGGCCCGCTGCCAAAGGTGACGGCCAGATTTTTGATTGCGACGAAAGGTGGCGTCATCCCGGTCATGACAGGGTCTTCCTTGGGTCAAAGGCGTCGCGGACCGCTTCGCCGATAAAGATCAGCAGCGTTAGCATGACGGCCAGCACGGCAAAGCCGCTGATGCCAAGCCAGGGGGCTTGTAGATTCGCCTTGCCCTGGGCCAACAATTCGCCAAGGGACGCCGAACCCGGGGGCAGGCCGAAGCCCAGAAAGTCCAGCGAGGTCAGCGTCGTGATCGAACCGCTGAGGATAAAGGGCAGGAAGGTCAGCGTCGCCACCATCGCGTTGGGCAGGACGTGGCGGAACATGATCGTCGCGTTGTTCACACCAAGCGCCCGGGCGGCGCGCACGTAATCGAAATTTCTGGCGCGCAGGAATTCCGCCCGCACGACGCCAACCAGCGCCATCCAGCTAAACAGCAGCATGATGGCCAGCAGCCACCAGAAATTCGGTTCGACGACGCTGGACAGGATGATGAGCAGGAACAGCACCGGCAGTCCCGACCAGATTTCGATGAAGCGCTGGAAAATCAGATCCGTCCAGCCGCCGAAATAGCCCTGAACGGCCCCGGCGGCGACGCCGACGATCGAGCTGAAGAAGGTCAACGCCAGGCCGAAAAGAACGGAGATGCGAAAGCCATAGACGACGCGGGCGGCGACGTCCCGGCCCTGGTCATCGGTGCCCAGCCAGTTCACCGCCGAGGGCGGTGTCGGCGCCGGTTGGGTCAGGGCGTAATTGATCGTCTGTGGCCCATATTCAATCAGCGGCCACAAAATCCACCCCTTTTCCGTAATCAGGCCGATGACATAGGGGTCCCGGTAATCCGCTTCGGTTTCGAATTCACCGCCAAAGGTTTGTTCGTCATAGGTGGTGGCAATCGGGAAATAGAGGCCGCCGTCATAAGAGATGGCAAGGGGGCGATCATTGGCGATGACTTCGGCAAACAGGCTGGCAAGAAAAAGGGCCAGAAACAGCCAGAGCGACCAGAACCCGCGCCGGTTTGCGCAAAAATTCTCAACCCGCCTTCGTGTAAGGGGCAGAATGGCAATGCCGAAAAAGCGATCCCCGGACATGGCCTAATCCCCGCGCGTATCAAAATCGATGCGCGGGTCAACGATGACATACATGATGTCACCGAGAAGGTTCATCAGCAGACCCAGCAACGTGAAAAAATACAGCGTTCCGAACATCACCGGATAGTCGCGATTGATCGCCGCTTCGAACCCAAGCAGGCCCAGGCCGTCGAGGGAGAAGATGACTTCGATCAGAAGCGCGCCTGTAAACAGCACGCCAGCGAACGCGCCGGGAAATCCGGCGATGACGATCAGCATCGCGTTGCGAAACACATGGCCGTAAAGAACGCGGTGTTCGGTCAGCCCCTTTGCCCGTGCGGTGACGACATATTGCTTGTTGATTTCTTCGAGGAAGGAATTCTTCGTCAGCATCGTCAGGCCGGCAAAACCGCCGATGACCATGGCCAGCACTGGAAGCGCAATGTGCCAGAAATAATCGAGAATGCGCGCCGGCCAGCTAAGCGTCGCCCAGTTTTCCGAGGTCAGCCCGCGTAGGGGAAAGGCATCTATAAAGGTGCCCCCGGCAAAGAAGACGATCAGAAGGATGGCGAACATGAAGCCCGGAATGGCATAGCCGACGATGACGGCGGAACTGGTCCAGATATCAAAGGGCGACCCGTCCCGGACGGCTTTTGAAATGCCAAGCGGGATGGAGATGAAATAGACAAGAAGTGTCGTCCACAGCCCCAGCGAAATGGAAACCGGCATCTTGTCGAGGACAAGATCGATGACGGAACGGTTGCGGAAGAAACTTTCACCAAAATCAAAACGTAAATAGCCCTTCAGCATGTCGAGGAAGCGCACATGGGCGGGTTTGTCGAACCCGTAAAGCGTCTCGATATGTTTGATAAATTCCGGGTCCAGGCCCTGGGCACCCCGGTATTTGCTGGTCGTGCTTGTGGCGGCGGCCTTGCCGGCGCCCATTTCGCGGATGGGGGCTTCGCCGGCGGTGGTGCCTGCAACCCGCGCCGTCGCGCCGACATCCAGACCCTGAACCTGGGCGATCAGACGCTCGACCGGTCCGCCGGGCGCAACCTGAACGATGATGAAATTGACCACCATGATGCCGAAAAGCGTGGGGATGATAAGCAAAAGCCGGCGGAGGATGTAAGCGAACATGGCGCGCTCTCTAGGGCTTTTGGGTGGGCGTGTGAGAGGTGCGAAGCCGGGCATCTTTCGCCGGGTCGATCCACCAGTCGTTGAACCCAAGCGCATATTTCGGCGGATTTTCCGGTCGTCCGAAACGGTCCCAGTAAATCACGCGAAAATTCCGGACGTACCAATGGGGGATAACGTAATGCCCCCACAACAGTACCCGGTCCAGCGCCCGGGTCCGGTCGATCAGGCTCTGGCGGTCTGGGGCGTTGATGAGGGACGCAATCAGTTCATCGACGACGGGGTCGCGGATGCCGATCAAATTGCGGCTGCCTGGGGTTTCTGCCGCCGCGCTGGACCACAACCCGCGTTGCTCATTTCCGGGCGACAGCGACTGGCCGAATCCTGCCACCACCATGTCAAAATCGAACGTGTTGAACCGGTTCTGGTATTGGGATGGGTCCACGGTGCGGACCTGGGCGGTGATGCCAAGCCGCTTTAGGTTTTGTACATAAGGCAGCACAACGCGCTCGAAAGACGGATCCACCAGCATGATCTCGAAGGTGAAAGGTTCCTCCGTTGCGGCGTTGACCAGCACCTTGTCGCGCACAACCCAGCCCGCTTCTTTAAGAAGCCGAAAGGCGGTGCGTAGATTTCCCCGGACATTGCCGTCGCCGTCCGTTCGGGGCGGCGCGTAGGTTTGCGTAAAAACTTCCTCCGGGATTCGTCCCCGGTACGGTTCCAGAATTTTTAATTCCGCCGGTGATGGCAGCCCCCGCGAGGCAAGCTCGGAGTTTGAAAAAAAACTGCGCGTGCGCGTATAGGCGCCATAGAAAAGACTTCGGTTTGTCCATTCGAAATCAAAGGCATTGGCCAGGGCCTGACGCACGCGCCGGTCCTGGAAAATCGCGCGCCGGGTGTTGAAGGCGAAGCACTGCATGCCGGTCGGTATTTCGTGGGGAATTTCGACCTTTTTTACCTGGCCGGATTTTAACGCGGGAAAGTCATAGGCCGTCGCCCAGTTCTTCGAAACATTTTCCAGGCGAAAATCATATTCGCCCGCCTTAAAGGCTTCGACCGCGACAACGCTGTCGCGGTAATAGTCATAACGGATGCGCCCGATGTTGAACCGCCCCCGGTTCACGGGCAAATCCGCGCCCCAGTAATCCGTAACGCGCGCATAGGAAATCGCCCGACCGGGATCGACGTTTTCAATCCGGTAAGGCCCGCTGCCAAGGGGTGGGTCCAGGGTTGTTTTTTCAAAATCGACCTTCGTGTAATAGGCCTTTGAGAGGATCGGCATCTGCCCAAGGATCAGAGGCAGTTCGTGGTTGCTGCCGTTGCGGAAACGAAAGCGTACTTTGTGCGTTCCCACTTTCTCGGCGGTCAGCACGTCTGCGTAATAGACGCGGAAGGTCGGATGCCCCTTTTCCTTCAGAGTTTCAAAAGAAAAAATAACATCCGCCACCGTGATCGGGCTTTTGTCGTGCCAGCGGGCTTGCGCGCGAAGGGTGAAGGTCACGGCATCGCGGGCCGGGGCAATCTCGACGCTTTTTGCAATCAGCCCATATTCGGCGAAGGCTTCGTCATCGGAGCTTCGCAGCAAGGTGTCCGCCGTCAGGCCCAGGCCCTCTGCCGGGATGCCTTTCAGGATGTAAGGGTTGAGATTATCGAAACTGCCGATGGCGGCGCGTGTGACCTTGCCGCCCTTCGGGGCGTCGGGGTTCACATAATCAAACTGTTTGAAATCCGGTCCGTATTTCAGGTCGCCGAACATGGAAAGCCCATGGCGCGGTTTAGCTGAGGCCGTCTCCGCCGCTGTGGCAAAGGGGGCAAAGGCGAACAGCAGTCCGGCAACCATGCCGGCTATTTTTGAGAGAACATGCGTTGCGTGTCGCGCCATTGATGCCTCGCTACTCGCGCGCCGCAAGGGCGGCCAGGGCCTTTGCGTGCAACCCCGCGTTCGCTGCCGCAAGAACGCGGCCATCGGATGCGGGGCCAAGGGGTGCGCCCTGCCAATCCGTCATGCACCCGCCCGCGCCCTCGACGATGGGAACGATTGGACAGAAATCGTATGGCTTTAATTGCGCCTCGACAACAAGGTCGGCAAAACCGATGGCCAGCAGGCCATAGCCATAGCAATCCGTGCCATACAAAGGGTAACGCACTTGACCGGCAAGGCGGTCGTAGGCGGTGGCGTCCTTGCCCTCGAACATGTGCGGTGTTGTTGAATACATGGCGGCCTGGGCCAGTTCGATGGCGGCGCTGGTTTTTGCTGGGCGTTTGTTGAACCGGGTTTTCTGGCCACGAATTCCGACCCAGCGCTCGTTTAAAATCGGCTGATCGATGATCCCAAGAAAAGGCGCGGCTTCTCGCAGCAGGCCGATCAGCGTTCCAAAAAGAGGTTTGCCGGTAACAAAGGCCTTGGTGCCGTCGATGGGGTCCAGCACCCAGACATGGCGGGCGTGAACGCGCGTCGTACCGAATTCCTCGCCGAGAATGCCATGATCCGGGTAACGCGCTTCGATGGCCTTGCGAAGGGCGGCTTCCGTTTCCCGGTCGGCGATGGTCACCGGGCTTGCGTCCGCCTTGGCATCTACCTTGATGGCCGTGCGGAAATAGCGTCGCAGAATCTGGCCGCTTGTCTCGGCAAGCGTTTCTGCGAAATCCAGGAGTTCTTGCGGCGAAGGGTCCGCCAAAAATTCCCTCCTAATCCGTGAGGCTTTTCAGATAGGCGATGAGGTCGGCCCGGGCCTGTGGCTTGCGGATTCCGGCGAAGGCCATCCGGCTGCCCGGAAGAAATTTTTTCGGGGATTTGATGTAGCCGTCGAGATCGGCTTCCGTCCAGGTGCCGCCGGCATTCTTGATCGCCGCCGAGAATTTAAACCCTTCGACGGTGCCTTTTTCCCTGTCGACGATGCCCCAAAGGTTGGGGCCTACTTTTTTCCCGGCATTCTTTTCTGCCCTGTGGCAAACGGCGCATTTCTTAAAAACCTTCCGGCCCGTTTCCGGGTTGCCGGCAAGGGCGACGGTCGCACTTTTCATAGCGGCGCTTTCCCCTGATGCGTTGGGGGCCAGCACGGCGGCTTCCTGTTCGACGTCTTTTTCGAAGGCTTGCAGCATGGATTCAATGTTGCCCACCTGTTGCTCGGATGCCGGGCCTGTCTTGTTGCTGCCGGTGTCGTCGCAGGCCGTTTGCAGGGAGGCGGAAAGAAAGACGATGCTTAGGATTTTGGGAAGATTTGGACGGGGCATTCTGGTTGTTTTCTCCGGCAATTCGATGTGGCGGTCAGACTAACGTCTTCGCCCGATGCCGTCCAATCTTGCGGCGCGTGTGCCGGGGGGGCGGTGACAGGGGATGGAAATCCAATGACGCCGTTGACCGCCGCGCGCTATACAGGCTCTTAGGATGGTAAATTCGCAAAAGCTGCAAAACCCAATCGTCGTTCTGCCGGCGCGGATGGCCTCAAAGCGGCTGCCTTTAAAACCGCTCGCCGACATTCATGGCGAGCCGATGATTGTCCATGTCTGGCGCCGCGCCGTTGAAGCGGATATCGGGCCGGTTGTTGTGGCCTGTGGCGAGGCGGAAATCGGCGAGGCCATCGAACGGGCGGGCGGGCGCTGGGTGCTGACGCGCGCCGACCATGCCAGCGGCTCGGACCGTGTTTTCGAAGCGCTTGGAAAAATCGACCCGGAATGTGCCCATGACATCGTCGTTAATTTGCAGGGGGATCTGCCGACAATCGCGCCTCAGGCAATCCGCGCCGTTCTTGCCCCCCTTGACGACCCGAATGTCGACATTGCAACCCTTGCCGCCCGGATCGAAAGGGAAGACGAGATCAACGATCCCCACGTCGTGAAGGTGGCGATGGGGGTCAGCGATGGCGAAACATGCGGCACCGCCCTTTATTTTAGCCGCTGCCCGGTGCCGGCCGGGGATGGGCCTTATTACCATCACATCGGTCTTTATGCCTTTCGGCGCGCCGCTTTGGAACGTTTTGTCGGGCTTCCGCAAACAGAGCTTGAACGCCGTGAGTCCCTGGAGCAGCTGCGCGCGCTTGAGGCGGGCATGCGGATCGACGTGGCCCTCGTTGACACGGTTCCGGTCGGCGTCGATACTTCCGCCGATCTGACGCGCGCCCGGGAATGGCTGGGCCGGGAATTTCTGAGCCGGGACGATGCGGCGAAGCCCAGATGATCCCCAGATTTTTTGCCGATTTTATTTGATAGGGTTGAGCAGGGCCAAGGCCATGGCATCAAAATCCGCCACCACCGATCCCACCACCGAGCCAGCAAAAACCATCGCCTTTCAGGGCGCGGCAGGGGCCTATTCGGACCTGGCCTGCCGGACGGTGTATCCGGACATGACGCCGCTGGCCTGTACGTCCTTTGAGGACACTTTTGCAGCGGTTGAGGATGGGCGCGCAAGCCTCGCCATGTTGCCGATCGAAAATTCCGAGGCCGGCCGGGTGGCAGACATCCACATGCTTCTTCCCCATACGACGCTTCATATCGTCGGCGAGCATTTTCAGCGCGTCCGCCATTGCCTGCTGGCATCGCCCCAGGCGACGCTTGCCAGCCTCAAACGTGTTTACAGCCATGTGCAGGCGCTTTCCCAGTGTCGGGCGGCGATTCGCGCCCTTGGGCTGGTGCCGGTCGCAACCATTGATACAGCGGCGGCCGCCGCTGAGGTGGCCGAACGGGGCGATGCAAGCGAAGCGGCGATCGCGTCCGAACTGGCTGCGGACCTTTACAAATTGACCGTTCTCAAGCGGGACATGGAGGATGCCGAACGCAACACGACGCGTTTCGTTCTTCTGGCGAGGGATGCGATTGCCCCTGAACCGGATGTGCCCACCGGACAGGACAAGCGGATCACCAGCTTCATTTTCTCGGTTCGCAACGTGCCGGCGGCCCTTTACAAGGCGCTTGGCGGCTTTGCCACCAACGGCGTGAACATGTTGAAGGTCGAAAGTTATATGGTCGATGGCAGTTTTACCTCGACCCAGTTCTACGCGGAAATCGAAGGCCACCCGGAACAGAAAAACGTTCAGCTTGCCTTTGACGAGTTGCGCTTTATCTCACGCGAGGTAAAGGTGCTGGGCGTCTATCGCGCGGACCCGTTTCGGGAAAACTAGCCCTCTTCGATCCAGGCTTCGATCAGCGCGCGCGCGATGGCGCCACGATAAGGCAGGTGAAAGCCGGTCTGTTTTCGCCCCCTTAAATCCTCGCGGGAAAACCAGCGCACGTCTTCCAGTTCGTCGATCATCGGCGCAATGATCTGGCCGGGTGCTGCATGCGCCCGAAAGCCAAGCATGAGCGAGGCTGGAAATGGCCAGGGCTGCGACGATTGGTAGCGGATATTGGTGACCCGGATCCCGGTTTCCTCAAAAACTTCGCGCGCGACGGTGTCCTCCAGGCTCTCGCCCGGTTCGACGAATCCGGCAAGCGTTGAATACATGCCCTTTGGCCAGGTCTTTTGACGCCCCAGCAGGCAGGCGTCCGCGTCCGTGACAAGGGTGATGATGGCGGGGTCCGTGCGGGGAAAATGTTCCGCCCGGCAGGCTTTGATCGGACAGCGGCGCATATGGCCGGCTTCGGCGGTTTCCGTCGGCGCGCCGCAGGCGGCGCAATGGCCGTGATGGCGGTGCCAGTAAAGAAGGCCGCGCGCATAGGCCAGCAGCCCGGCATCGTCGCGCGCCAGCAACGGGCCGAAATCGCGAAGGTCGTCAAAGTTCCCGCCCGCCTTTTCAGCAAGGGGTGCCGGGTCGTCAAGATGGGAAACGTCAATGGCAAAATGCGGCGCGTCTTCGAAAAGGCCGAGGAAGGCGACGATGGGTGGGGCCGGGGCCGGGGCGTCCGGCAAAGCGGCGAAGGCCTGGGGCGAAAGCCTGCCGGCCAAGGGCGGATCGCTCTTTAAAACCAGGTTTCGGTTGCGCCAGACGGGCAGGATCCGCGTTTCAGGGTGGCGGAGCCTTGCTGCGATCCAGGCCGCATCGCTCCGAAGATGGGCGGCGCGGTTGATCGCGGTGGCAGCGTAAAGATTGGCTTTTGCCATTGAAGGAGCCTGGCACAGGGAAAAATGTCATGCAAATTCAAAAATTTTTGCCATGATTTTTATCGTCGTCCTTTCGATGGCATGGACAAAGCTGATAGAGTGCCTGTGGGAGGCCGGCTGGCGGACGGACCGCTTGCCAATCCGGTCAGGTCCGGAAGGAAGCAGCCGTAACGAGTTTGTGCCCGGGTCGTTTGTCCGGTCTCTCACCTGAAATTCTCCACTTTAACTTTTGTGTCGATGCCGGATTCAGACGTTTCAACCTCTGCCTATCGCGTTCTTGCGCGGAAATATCGCCCCGAGTCCTTTGATGGACTGATCGGTCAGGAAGCAATGGTGAAGACGCTCACCAACGCCATCCGTGCCGGTCGTCTTGCCCACGCCTTTGTGCTGACCGGCGTGCGCGGCGTTGGCAAGACGACGGCGGCACGCATTCTGGCGCGCGCGCTCAATTGCGTGGGGTCCGACGGCAAAGGCGGCATGACGGCGGAACCCTGCGGGCAATGCGCCCACTGCCAGGCCATCGCCGAGGGCAACCATGTTGACGTTCTCGAAATGGATGCCGCCAGTCGCACCGGGGTTGAAAACATTCGCGAGCTTCTGGACGGCGTGCGCTATCGCCCGGCAATCGCGCGCATGAAGGTTTACATCATCGACGAAGTGCACATGCTCTCAACGCAGGCCTTCAACGCATTGTTGAAGACTCTGGAAGAGCCGCCACCCCATGTCACCTTTATTTTCGCGACGACAGAGACCCGAAAAGTGCCGGTAACGGTGCTTTCCCGCTGTCAGCGTTTTGATCTCCGCCGTGTCGATGCGGAACGCCTTGTTCAGCATTTCAAAACCATTGCCGAGAAAGAAGGGGCGACGGTTGAAGCCGAAGCGCTGCAACTGATCGCACGCGTGGCGGATGGGTCCGTTCGCGACGGGCTTTCGCTGCTCGATCAGGCCATCGCTTTTGGCGCGTTGGACGTGACGGCCGAGATGGTTCGCGAAATGCTGGGGCTTGCTGACCGCATGCGCCATTTCGATATTTTCGACGCGCTTATGGTCGGCGATATCGCGCGCGCGTTGGACGAACTTGGCCAGGCGTATGCGGCCGGTGCCGATCCAGTTTCCCTGCTTCAGGATTTGTTGGAACTGACCCATTGGCTGACCCGTATCAAGGTCGTCCCGGCAACGGCGGCGGGCTTTGGCGTGCCGGAGGCAGAACGAAGCCGGGGCACCTTGATGGCCGAAAAACTGTCCCTCGCCCAGCTTGCGCGCATCTGGCAGATGTTGCTGAAAGGCGTGGGCGAAGCGAGGGTGGCGACGTCCGCCCTGCAGGCGGCAGAGATGATCTTCATACGCCTGGTCTACGCCGCCGATTTGCCGGACCCGGCGGAACTCGTCAAAAAACTTGGCGAAAAAAACACCAACGCCCCCAGCCTTCGTAAAAGCGCTGCGCCGTCCCCAGCTTCGCCAACGGTTGCGACGGCAAGCCCGCGTCTTGCGACATCGGCCGCGACCGCGACCGCCGTCGCACCTGTGGCCGAGCTTGCGCCTGCGGCCGACGCACCATGCCCGATGCCGACGAGCTTTTCGGAAATGGTGGCTCTTTTTCGGGACAGGCGCGAAGGTTTGCTGCACACGCAGCTTGTCAGCAATGTACACCTTGTTCGTTTTGAGCCGGGCAGGGTTGAAATCCATCTTGATGCGCGCGCCTCGGCAAATCTCGCCAACCGATTGGGGGAATTGCTTTCAGAGTGGACGGCGACGCGCTGGATCGTGATTGTCTCTCGCGAGGGTGGCGAGCCCACCTTGCGGGAGCAGGCGGCGGCGACGGAAAAAGAAAAATTTACGCAGGCCGCAAAGCACCCGTTGGTGTGTGCGGTACGCGATGTTTTTCCCGGCGCGACGATCGAAGCTGTGCGCGATGCAAAAGAAACTTTGCAGGAGACGGAGGCCGACGCCGCACCGTCGTCGGAACAAAATGGAGATGCGACATCATGACGAACCTTGGCAAGATGATGAAAACCGCCCAGGACATGCAGGCCAAGATGGCGGCCATGCAAAAAGACTTCGAAAATGTTGAGATTGAAGGGCAGTCCGGCGGTGGCATGGTGACGGTGACGATGAATTTAAGGGGCGTGTTGCGTCGTTTGAAAATCGACCCGACCCTCGTTAATCCGGAGGAAACGGAAATCCTTGAAGACCTTCTGGTCGCCGCCATGAACGACGGCAAGGCGAAGGCAGAATCGGAAATCGCAAAACGCATGTCGGAAATGACCGGCGGCATGCAATTGCCACCGGGGATGAACCTGCCGTTCTGATTGTTGCTTATCGTATTGCCATTTTGATCGTTGACCATGTCTGGATCCGCAATCGACCACCTTATCCAATTGCTGGGCCGCTTGCCCGGCCTGGGCCGCCGTTCGGCGCGCCGGGTCGCGCTTGACCTTCTTCGCCACCGGGAATCCCGGCTGGTGCCTCTGGTAAAGGCTCTTGAAGAGGCATCGGAAAACGTTCGGGAATGTACGGTTTGCGGCAATTTCGATCTTTGCGACCCTTGTGGAATTTGTGCCGATCCGCAACGCGACCGGTCCCTTCTTTGCGTTGTTGAGGAAGTCGCCGATCTTTGGGCGCTGGAACGCGCCCAGGTTTTTCACGGCATTTACCATGTGCTGGGCGGCGTGCTTTCGGCGCTGGACGGGGTTGGTCCCGAGGATTTGCGGATTGTGAATTTGATCGAACGCGCCCACGCGCCGGAACTTCACGAAGTCATTTTGGCCTTGAACGCGACGGTGGATGGTCAGACGACGGCGCATTACATTGGCGACCGCTTGAAGACGCATGGGTTGACCGTCTCGCGGCTGGCTCATGGCGTCCCGGTGGGGGGCGAACTGGACTATCTCGACGATGGCACCCTTGGCACGGCGGTCAAGGCCAGACGCCCTTTCTAGGGCATTGCTTGCTATATTATTTTGCGGGCGTTTTATAGACAAGAAGAGCGTGGATAAGCATGAAATTTCCAAAAAAGACCCTTGATGAATGGGCGCAGCTTGCCGGCAAGGAACTGCGGGGCRAACCTCTTGATGGCTTGCGCCGGCAAACGCCGGAAGGGATTGAGATCAAGCCCCTTTACACGGCGGAGGACCTCGAAGGGCTCGAACACATGGCGCCCTTTCCAGGCTTTCCGCCTTATACGCGCGGACCACGGGCGACGATGTATGCGAACCGGCCGTGGACCATTCGTCAATATGCCGGTTTTTCAACCGCCGAAGCGTCGAACGCCTTTTATCGGAAGAATCTGGCGGCCGGTCAGATGGGGCTTTCCGTCGCTTTCGATCTTGCGACGCATCGCGGCTATGATTCGGACCATGCGCGGGTTGTTGGCGACGTTGGTAAGGCGGGTGTGGCCATTGATTCCGTCGAAGACATGAAGATTCTTTTTGGCGGCATCCCGCTCGACAAGATGAGCGTGTCGATGACCATGAACGGCGCCGTCCTTCCCGTTCTGGCGGGCTACATTGTTGCCGCTGAAGAGCAGGGCGTGAAGCTGGCGGATCTTTCCGGAACCATTCAGAACGACATTCTAAAAGAGTTCATGGTTCGCAACACCTATATCTACCCGCCGGAACCAAGCATGCGGATCGTTGCGGACATTATTGAATACACGGCGCAGAACATGCCGCGGTTCAATTCGATTTCGATCTCCGGTTACCACATGCTGGAGGCGGGTGCGACGGCGGTCCAGGAACTTGCCTTTACCCTTGCCGACGGTCTCGAATATGTCCGGGCCGCCCTTTCCAAGGGCCTCGACGTTGACGCCTTTGCCCCGCGCCTTTCCTTCTTCTGGGGGATCGGCATGAATTTCTTCATGGAAATCGCCAAGATGCGTGCCGGACGTTATCTCTGGGCGCATCTGATGGCGGAGTTCAATCCAAAGAACCCGATGAGCCTGGCGTTGCGCACCCATTGCCAGACCTCTGGCGTCAGCCTGACGGAACAAGACCCCTACAACAACGTGGTGCGCACGACGGTCGAGGCGATGGCGGCGGTTTTTGGCGGCACCCAGTCGCTTCACACAAACGCACTGGATGAAGCGATTGCCCTGCCAACACCCTTTTCCGCCCGCATCGCGCGCAACACACAGCTTATCCTGGCCGAGGAAACCGGCATCACCGATGTCGTCGATCCTCTGGCGGGCAGCTATTACGTTGAAAGCCTGACGGCAAGTGTTGCTGCCGCCGCCCTCGAATTGATCAATGAAATTGAAGAAATGGGCGGCATGACAAAGGCGGTTGCCGAGGGCATGCCAAAACTGCGGATTGAAGAAGCCGCGACCCGGCGTCAGGCGCGGATCGACCGTGGCGAGGAAACCATCGTCGGCGTGAACAAATATCAGCCGGAGGCGGATGCGAGCGAACTCGACATCCTCGACATCGACAACGTCGAAGTGCGCGCCAGCCAGATCGCCCGTCTGAAAAAAGTACGAAGTGAGCGCGATGCGTCCCGTTGCGAGGCCACCTTGTCGGCCCTTCGCGAGGGGGCGAAGGGGGACGCCAATCTGCTGGCCCTTGCCATCGACGCGACGCGCGCGCGTGCCACCGTCGGCGAAATTTCCGATGCGCTTGAAGACGTTTTTTCCCGTCATCAGGCCGAGCAGCGAAGCGTCAGCGGCGTGTATGGGGCGGCCTATCAGGGCGAGGAAGAATTCAAAAAAGTCCGCAACGAGGTCGAAGATTTTTTTGCCGAAACCGGCCGACGTCCGCGCATGCTGGTGGTGAAGATGGGTCAGGATGGGCACGATCGTGGTGCCAAGGTAATCGCCACCTCCTTCGCCGATCTTGGCTTCGAGGTTGATATCGGGCCCATGTTTCTGACGCCGGAGGAAGCCGCGCGCATCGCCGTTGAAAACGACGTTCACGTCGTTGGTGTCTCCTCCCAGGCCGCCGGGCACCGAACCCTGGTACCGATGCTGATTAAGGAAATCCAGGCCCTTGGCAACCAGGATATCCTCATCGTTTGCGGTGGGGTCATTCCGGCAAAAGACCACGATTTTCTCCACAAGGCCGGTGTCGGGGCGATTTTTGGGCCTGGCAGCAACATTCTGGCGTCTGCGGCGGAGGTTCTCCGCCTGGTTCGCCAGGCGCAAGAACCAAACTGACACCCCCGAAAGCGGTCTTCCGGCTTGACGAAAGGGGGGTGGCTGGCTTATAGAACGCGCCTCTGCTTGGGCTTGGACGGCCTTGGCTAGGACATAGCTGTTTCAGGATATTAAGGACAGATCATGACGCGACGTTGCGCCCTCACCGGCAAGGGGCCTGCCACTGGTAACAATGTGAGCAAGGCGAACAACCGCTCCCGGCGGCGGTTTCTGCCGAACATCCAGATGGCATCGATCATGAGCGATGTTCTGGGAAGGGCCATCCGGCTGAAAGTTTCGGCGCGCGCCATTCGTACGATCGAACATAGCGGCGGCCTTGACGCTTACCTTCTGAAAACGTCGGATTCAAAGCTGGATCCGAATGTTCGCCGCGTCAAAACCCTGATCAAGAAGGCGGTTGCCGCCATCGCAAGCTAGACGCGCGAATTCTTTTCCATTCCTTTTTGATTTATCTTTGAAAAACCGGCATCGGTGCCATGTCACCGATGGCACGCTGTCTTATCTGTGGGTAGCGATGCCGCCCCGCAAGCCGCCACGCCTGGCCCGCCGCATGGTTCGCCGCCGGGCCATGCTGGGGTCCGAGGGATCTTCGAAAAGTTCCGCCAGATTCGCAACCATCGCTCCGCCAAGCTGGTTGGCATCGAAAATGGTGACGGCGCGCTTGTAATAGCGGGTGACGTCATGGGCGATGCCGATGGCAAGCAGCTGCACGTCCGACCGGGTTTCGATCCAGGCAATGACCTCGCGCAAATGGTGTTCGAGGCAGTTGCTGGAATTATGGGTCAGGGTTGCGTCATCGACCGGCGCGCCGTCTGAAATAATCATCAAAATGCGCCGCTGTTCCGACCTGGCCATCAGGCGTTGATGCGCCCAAAGCAGTGCCTCGCCGTCGATGTTCTCTTTGAGAAGGCCTTCCTTCAGCATGATGCCGAAATTGTTTCGCGCCCGGCGCCAGGGTTCGTCGGCGGATTTATAGACGATGTGCAAAAGGTCGTTCAGACGCCCCGGCGTGGCAGGGCTGCCATCTTTCAGCCACTTCTCGCGCGATTGGCCGCCCTTCCAGGCGCGGGTGGTAAAGCCAAGGACTTCCGTTCGCACGCCGCATCGCTCCAGGGTGCGTGAAAGCACCTCTGCGCTCATGGCGGCGACGGCAATCGGTCGGCCACGCATGGAACCGGAATTGTCGATCAGAAGTGAAACCACCGTGTCGCGGAAATTTGTTTCGGTTTCCTGCTTGAAGGAAATTGGATAATTCGGGTTGGCGATGGCGCGTGCCAGTCGCGCCGCGTCCAGAATTCCCTCTTCCAGATCGAAGGTCCAGGAACGGGTTTGCTTTGCTTGCAGCAGGCGCTGCAGACGGTTGGCGAGCTGGGTGGTTGCGCCTTCTTTCAACAGGGAGAGTTTGTGGTCAAGCTGGGTGCGAAGCTGTTGGCGCTCCTCAGGCGTGCAAAGGGTGTCGGCGGTGACAATGGCGTCAAACTCTGCCGTGTAGGGGGTGTAGGGGGCTGTGTCTGCGCTGGCGTTCTCCGTTGGTGGACGCGGACGCCCAGGCTCGCCGGGATTTTTTTCAAAATCGCTGGCATGGGCCTCGGGGTCGAAATCCGTGTCGCAGGCTTCGCCCGCCTCGTCGCCCGTCCCCGTTGTGCTGCCTTCGCCGTCTTCGCCGTCTTCGTCCTGGGCCTGAAGAAGCGATTCCTGGTCTTCCTCTTCCGTATCGCTTTCGTCGGGGCTCGCCTCTGTGCCGGAACTCGCCTCGGTGTCTTCCCCGGGCTCTTCTTCATCGATTTCGCTTTCTTCGATAAGGTCCAGATCGGAAAGAAAGCGCCGTGCCTTTTTTGCAAAGGCCACCTGATTGAAGAGCGTATTTGAAAGCGCCAGCAAATCCGCACCCGCCTTTGATTCGATCGTCGAACGCCAGAAATTCACCATTTTTTGACCCGGCTTTGGGGTGGGCGCGCCGGTGAAATGCTCCCGCGCCAGGCAGCGGACGGCCTCGGCAAGGGGGGCTTGTTCGCGTTTTTCAAGGGTCGGGTAGCCGTGGCTTACACAATGGTCTTCAAGGGCGATGGCTAGGTTTTGGGAGATGCCCTTCATCTGGTTGGCGCCCAGGGCCTCGATGCGGGCCTGTTCGAGGGCCTCGAAGACGGTGCGCGCCTCGCCGCCTGTGGGCGCGAAGCGCCGATGGGTTTTCTCATTGTGGTAGCGCAGACGAAGCGCCATGGCATCTGCCTGCCCCCGGATCTTCATGACTTCCCAATCGTGCAGGTTCGGGGATGGCTGGGCAATGCGCGCGGTCGCACCCTCCATCGCCGTGCTGCCCGACGTGAACTGGACGGTGACCGTGTCCTTTTTGGAAATGGCCCGCATGGCCGCGCCAAGCGCGCGGCGGAAGGTTTCAACAAGATTGGAATCGTTGCCCATATCGTCAGGCATGGGGGCGCGATTTCAGGTTGGGACGTCCGGTCATCATTGCAACTCGTCGCCGAAACAGCGCTGGTAATATTCGGCAACATTCATGCGTTCAAGGTCATCGCATTTGTTGACAAAAGTCACCTTGAAAGCAAAGGCGATGTCGTTGAATATTTTGGCGTTCTCGGCCCAGGTGATGACGGTTCTAGGTGACATGACCGTCGAAATGTCGCCATTGACGAAGCCGGCCCGGGACAAATTCGCGACGGCAACCATGGCCTTGACCGTCTTGCGGCCTTCTTCGTTGTCGTAGGACGGGGCCTTTGCCAGCACGATATCTTCTTCGGCCTCCGGCGGCAGGTAGTTCAGCGCCGCGACGATGTTCCAACGGTCCATCTGTCCCTGGTTGATCTGCTGGGTGCCGTGATAAAGGCCGGTTGTGTCGCCAAGGCCGATTGTGTTTGTTGTCGAAAACAGCCGGAAGGCCGGGTGGGGGTGGATGACCTTGCTTTGGTCAAGCAGCGTCATTTTGCCATCGACTTCAAGAACCCGCTGGATGACGAACATCACGTCGGGGCGCCCGGCATCATATTCGTCGAAGACCAGCGCGATTGGATTCTGCAAGGCCCAGGGCAGCATGCCTTCGCGAAATTCCGTTACCTGTTTCCCGTCGCGGATGACAATGGCATCCTTGCCGACCAGGTCGATGCGGCTGACATGGCTGTCGAGGTTAATGCGTACGCAGGGCCAGTTCAGGCGCGCTGCTACCTGTTCGATATGCGTCGATTTGCCGGTTCCGTGATAGCCCTGGATCATGACGCGGCGGTTAAAAGCAAAGCCGGCGAGGATGGCAAGGGTCGTATCGTGGTCAAAGCGATAGCTTTCTTCTATTTCCGGGACATGTTCCTCCGGCGTGCTGAAGGCAGGCACTTCCCAATCCGTGTCGAGTCCGAATATTTGCCGCACCGAGATTTTGATGTCGGGCACACGGGAGGAATGATTGAGCGTTGCGTTGGGCATATCCGGTGAGGTCATCGCGCCAAGGTCTCCTTTGTTCGGTCAAAGATGCCCATTTTATGAACCATGAGCACTGACAAGCATCTGGTAGGCAAGGTTGATTTCCTTTAGCCGGTCTTCGCCGGCTTTGTCGCCGCCATGGATGTCCGGGTGGTGGCGTTTTGCCAGCGTCTTGTATCGCTCTTTCAGCTTTTCCAGCGTCGTTGGCGGTGTCAGTTCCAGAACGCGAAAGGCTTTTTCTTCTTCCGTCTCCGGGCTGGCCGGCCCCGGTCGTGCCATGGTCTCTTCCTTAAAAAAATAGAAGGCGTCATGTACTTTGTTGCGCATCTTGTCCGGATTATGGAAACGCCGGGCGTGGTTCTCGCCAAAGGGCCAGGACGGTCGTTGCCAGACGGTGTCGTGACGGGTGATCGCTTCGACCTCGGATTCCGTCAGGCCGGCGTAAAAATTCCAGGCGCGGTTGTATTCGCGCACATGGGCAAGGCAAAACCAGTAATAGTGCCGAAGGTTCTCGCGGGAGCGTGGCGCGCGATAGCACCCCTCGGCCAGGCAGTCGGCCCGGTCACAGGTGCGCTGGCCCGTCCCTTCCGATGTCCGTGTCGTCGCGGATTTACGCGGCATTGAAAGTCGAAAATCTTTGCGTCTGCGCATCAGGAAAATATGGAGATTTTCCTCTCCAGTGGCAAGCACCTACAGGTTTTGCAAGTTCGTTATGGGTCTTCGGTGCCGGGTTCGTGACGGCGTCTTGACGGCGCTCGCGTGCGCGCCTATGCGTGGGGTGACGTCACGGAATTCAGGGGATTTGCCATGTTGCCTTCGCGCCGGGAACGGATGTCTGCCAAGCTTGAAGAGGCCTTTCAGCCGTTACGGCTGGAAATTGTTGATGAATCTGCCTCCCATGCCGGCCATGCCGGCAGTCGGCCCGAGGGCGAGACGCATTTCAGGGTTGAAATTGTCTCGGCGGCTTTTATCGGCAAATCCCGCCTCGACCGGCAACGCCTGATCAACCGGGTTCTTGCCGGGGAGTTTGCCGCCGCTCTGCATGCGCTCCGCCTAAAGGCTCTGGCGCCTGAGGAGGATCAGGCCGGCTGAAGCCTTTATGTGGCCTCAAAATTTGTCCTTGTCGCGTGGGTGTACAATACCTATAAATTGAGTATTAACACCTTATTAAACAATTTTAGGTTGTTATGACTGCGATAGCAGGGTTTATTACTTGTGCCATTCTGGCTCTAAAAAACAACCTTTACTTGTATACGTGGAAGACGCGCAGGGAGTTGGTAAATGGCAAGCACATTGGTCAATCGCAACGTAACGGTCGCCGGCCATCGGACGAGCATGCGGCTTGAGCCGAGCATGTGGGACGCACTTGGAGAAATCTGTCGCCGCGAGGGCAGAACAATTCATGACGTGTGCAGCGATGTGGATTTTCAGCGCCACGAATCGGCTCTGACGGCGGCCCTTCGTGCCTTTATCGTTCTTTATTTCCGCGTGGCGGCGACGGAAGATGGCCATGCGAAGGCTGGCCATGGCCTATCGGAAACCGTGCGGTCGCTTTCCGATTCCGGTTTGCAGGAGTGGCGAAGAAATCTTCGCTTCACGAACCGCTATAGAAATCGGGCCAATGCGCTTTGACGACATCGCTGTCGGAAGCAAAGGCACGGCAGCTGTTCAGCAAACCCGGTTTTCCTGTGGCCGGTTTGTCGAGTTTTTCACGATGGCGGATCGGATAGATCGTCTGAAAGGCAACCGTCGCCGCTTCGTTAAGAAGGGCGGTCAAATGCGTGCATCCCTTCACGTCGCCGACGTGCTTTCGAATTTCCCGCCGCCAGCCGGATGCGATGCAAAGGCCTTTCAGTCCCTCGTAAGACGCTGCCGCTCCGGGGCAGATCGCAAAAGGTGTGCTGTCTGAAACCGCCGTGATGGTCTGGATGACGAAGTTGTCATCCACGGTCATCCGCAGGGACATGTCGTGGATGGGTTCCCCTGCCGGAATTTCGCCACGGTATTGATTGGGAAACGCATAGCTTTTTCTGTCCGTAAGGTGCCCTTCGATTTCCCAAAGACCGTCTTCACGTTCAAAGCCGTGGATTTCGATTTTCCGGGTATGTATTCGCTTTCTTGGGGAGGGGAGGGGAAGCGGCATGAAGATGGCCCGCCTTTCTTTAAAAACAGGTTGCGATATAAAAAGCGAGGCGCTTATTTTTTTGTTGTGGACGAGGTGCCGGGTGGCACGATGCGCACGGACGTGATCTGGTTGCGATAGCGTCTCAAAATTTCAAAGCGAAATCCGTGAAACTCAAAAGTCTGGCCAACACTTGGAATCTGGCGCGCCTCGTGAAGCAGCAGGCCGGCGAGGGTGGCGGCCGGCTCGTCGGGCAATTCCCAGTCGAATTCGCGATTTAGATCGCGGAGTGTCGTCGTGCCCCGGACGGTGATTGATCCGTCGGGTTGGGGGCGGATGCCGGGAATGGTTGCGTCATGTTCATCGGATATTTCGCCCACGATTTCTTCAAGGATGTCTTCCAGGGTCACGATTCCCATAAGGGCGCCATATTCGTCGATGACAAGCGCCATATGTTCATGGCGTTGACGAAAGGCTTGCAATTGCGCAAGCAAGGTCGTCGATTCCGGTATAAACCAGGGCTTTGCGGCAACCGCAACGATATCAAGGTCGCCAAGATTTCCTTTGCGTTCATGGACGGCGCGCAACATCGCCTTGGTGTGCAGGATGCCGACAATGTTGTCTGTTGAATCGCGCCACAACGGAATGCGTGTGTGGTTGCTGGAAAGCACCTGGGAAAGAAGAAGGCTTGGTTCATCGTCCGCGTTCACCGTGAAGACGTTTTTCCGGTGGATCAGAATTTCGTCTACGGCGACGCTTGCCAGATCAAGAATGCTGCGCAGCATTGCGCGTTCCTGGCGCAGGCTTGCACCTTTTCCGCCGCGAAGTTCAATGGCGCCCAGCAATTCTTCCGTTGTGGCGGTAAGGCTTAGATCGGCAGAAATGCGAACGCCGAAGATGCGAAGCGTGCCCGTCACGACCCATTGTACGGCGTGGACGATGGGCGAGAAGGCGCGAACAATCCAGCGCAAGGCCGGCGCGGCCCAAAGGGCGGTTCGTGTGGCGTTATGAATGGCGTAGGTCTTGGGAAGCACTTCGGCAAAAATCAGCACCAGGGTTGTCATGATAATGGTGGCATAGACGACACCGGTATCGCCGAACCAGCCGATCAGCAGGCTTGTCGCTAACGCGGAGGCCAGAATGTTCACCAGATTGTTGCCAAGCAGGATCGTGCCAATCAGCCGTTCTTTGCGTTCGCGCAGCCGATTGACGATTTTGGCGCGGGGATTGCCGGTGCGCTCTAATTGATAGAGGCGTAGCCGCGAGGCGGCGGTGATGGCGGTCTCGGCCCCGGAAAAGAAGGCGGAAAGGATAAGAAGAATTAAAATCGCGCCGAGCAAGAGAAGGGCGATGTCCGTCATCTAAGCCTCTTCCAGAAAGTTCTGGATTTCCTCGGCGGCAAGGTCTTCGTGCAGAAACGCTTTGCCAATTCCTCGGGTCAGGATGAAACGAAGCCGGCCCCCGCGAACTTTCTTGTCCTGGCGCATGAGGTCTACCAGAACCTTAGGGTCCCATTTGCCGGCACCGGCTTCGCCGGGTGTCGTCGGCAGGCCGATGGCGGCCAGGTGGCGATGGACGCGCTTGGCATCTTCGGCTGGGCAAAGCCCAAGGCGCACGCAAAACGCAAAGGCCAGGCACATGCCGAGCGAAACCGCCTCGCCATGTTGCAAATCGGGGCCAAAGGCGTTTGCCGCCTCAAAGGCGTGGCCAAATGTGTGGCCAAGGTTGAGAAGGGCGCGGTTGCCCGCCTCGCGCTCGTCCGCCGTCACGATCTTAGCCTTTGCCTTGCAGGCTGTGACGATGGCGTGGGTCAGGGCTTCGGGCGTTCGTTCAAGAATCGCGGGTCCGTTTTTTTCCAGCCAGCGAAAGAAAGCGGCGTCCTTGATAAGGCCGTATTTGACGACTTCCGCGTAACCGGAAAGAAATTCTCTGGGTGGCAGCGTCGCAAGGGTTGCGGTGTCCGAAAGCACCAGGCGCGGCTGATAAAAACTTCCCAGAAGATTTTTCCCCTGGGCGGTGTTGATGCCGGTTTTGCCGCCGATGGCGCTGTCCACCTGGGCAAGAAGCGTGGTTGGCACTTGCACGAAGGGAATGCCGCGCAGCGTGATGCTGGCGGCAAAGCCAGTCAGGTCGCCGATGACCCCGCCGCCAAGGGCGATCAGCACCGAATCCCGCTCCACCCGGGCGTCAAGCAGACGCGCGGTTAGGGATTGAAGCTGCGAAAGTGACTTCGTCTGCTCGCCCGGCGGCAGGACGATGGACGTTGCGGTAAGGTTTGCGGCGGCCAAGCCTGCCTCAAAGGGCTTTAGGTGAAGGGCGGCGACCGTTTCATCGGTGACGATAAAGACAGGGGCCTCGCGGGTCAGCGGCCGCAAATATTTCCCGGCTGTTGTCAGCAGGTTCGGTCCAATAAGAATATCGTAGCTTCGTTCGCCAAGTTCGACTCGGACGCTGGCGGGTTCATTTTCCGGGTGGTTCATGTGGGCGTCTTTTTCGATTGCAATATGGTTTTTTGATAATCGGCAAGGGCCGCAGCCACTCGGTCGACGGTGATTTCGATGGGTTCCTCCTGAACCTCGATTGTGAGATCCGCCTGCCCATAAATGGGGTAACGCTCCGTCATCAGCTTCGCAAGGATGTCGTGCGGCTCGCCCTTTTTCAACAGGGGCCGATCCGTGCGTCGGCTGACTCGTGCGGCCAGAAGGTCCAGTGTCGCTTTTAGCCAGATAGAAATGCCCTGTGTCCGGATTGTGGCCCGGGTTTCCGGGTCAAGGAAGGCGCCGCCGCCCGTTGCCAGCACATGGGGGGGGTCGGAAAGTAGCCGCGCAATCACCCGGCGCTCACCTTCGCGGAAAAAGGCCTCGCCATGGGTCGTAAAAATCTCCTCAATCGTCGCGTTTGCCGCTTTTTCGATCTCCGCATCGGCGTCGAGGAAGGGCAGCCCAAGGCGTGCTGCCAGCCGCCGGCCCACGGACGACTTCCCGACGCCCATCATGCCGATGAGGACGATTGTCTGGCCGCTGGCCGTCCTATCTCTGGCTTGAGAAGTTTCCTTTGTCATTTTTCTAGGAAATCCAGGCTGTCGCGGCGGGGGTAGCGTTGAAATAAGGGCTGCGATGTCGCAATATCGCTATCTGTGAAGCCTATCACATGGGGAAAACCTGTCGCCAGTGGAAGCCGCCCTTCTTTTCTGGTGGTGCTTGGGGGCATTTCGACCCGGAGATAAGAAACCGGAGAAAGAAAAGACGTGGGTACATCGTCGTTTATGAATCGAATATCACGGGGCATTTTGCTGTTGATCCTGCTGGCGGTCCTTGGCGGGTTCATGGCCTTTGCGAATTGGGACATTCCGCCGCCTGCCGTTGCGGTCGAGAAAGTGCTGCCAGATGCGCGCTTTCCAAACTAGACGGGACGGCATGCTTGTCCGCTCCGGAAGTGTTCTTGGCCTGATCCTGGGTTTTTTTGTGGCTTCGGGTGCCGTGATGGGCGCCGAACCGATCTCGCTTGGGCTGCCGGCCTCGCTGGCCGTTCCGCAATCGTCGGATAAAAAGGGGGACGTTTCGCAGGGGACCTCCGAACCCGCAACCCAAGCGGTGGTTGAATCGCTGATCGAACCGGCGGCGAGCGAAGCAACGGTTGTGCCGGTCGTCAAACCGGTCGCTGAAACGCGCGATCCGACGGCGGTGGATATCGCGCCGCTGGAGACGGTAAACCCAAATTCCATTGGTCTTCTCGACGCGGATGCGGGCGGTTTCGGGGTCGATATGTGGCAGGGGACGGATGGTGGCCTGGTCGCGCAATTGCTGCCCAGACTTCCCGCCGCGCCGCGTTCGCCGACCCTGCGCGCGTTGCAGCGCCGCTTGTTGCTTTCGACGGCGACGGCGCCTGGCAATGGCGTGTTGCAGGCAAATCTTTTGCCCCTTCGGATCGATCGCCTGGCAGCGATGGGTGAGACGAAGGCGGTCATCGAACTTGCGCGGATTGTTCCGACGCACGCGATGGATGAATCGATCGCCCTTTCCCGGATTGAAAGCCGTTTTCTTTCCGGTGATATCGAGCTCGCGTGCAAGGACGTTCGCAGCCACATCCGTGATTACCAGGGGGCCCATTGGCAGCGGATGCAGATTTTCTGCGAGGCGCTGGCGGGAGAAGCCGAAGCGGCGCGGCTTGGGCTTTTGCTTTTGCGCGAGATGCCGGGAAAGAGCAAGCCGGCCTTCTTTCAATTGATTGATGCGGTGCTCGGCAGGGACGACGTGCAAATTTTCAATTTGCCGGACCCAACGGGGTTTGAGTTCGCCATGATCAAGGCGACAAAACAGCAATTGCCGCCGGATGCCGGCGTGACGACGCATCCCGCTATTCTTCGCGCGATTGCGAGATATGAAAAGGCGCCTTTGGCGTTGCGTCTTGACGCGGGCGAGCGCGCCGAAGCGATGGGAACCTTCGCCGCAGATGAATTGGCCGGGTTGTATCGGTTGGTCCATTTGCGTTCGGAAGCGTTCCGCGACATCGACAACACCGAGACGGACGGTGTGCTGGGCCGGGCCCTTCTCGTGCGTGCGGCAAAGATGCGAACGGACCCGGAAGGTCAGGCGCGGCTTCTCCATCGTCTCTGGAAAGAAGCGGCGGCGGTGGATGCGGCGGGAACCTACGGCACGGTCGTGCGGGTGACGTTGCCGATGCTGCTGGAAATTACCCCAAGCCTTTCCCTTGCCTGGTTTGCGGACGAAGCCGGCAGGGCACTTTTGCTGGGTGGCCATACGCAAGAGGCGTCGGCCTGGCTTGCCCTTGTTCAGGGCGAAGCGTTCAACGAGGCGGCGGCTGCGCGTGCGCGCGATGCGCTTTGGCCCTTTGTCAAGCTGGCCGATGCTGATGGCGCACTTGCCTGGGACGCGGCGCGTCTCGACGCCTGGTGGAAGATCGCCGGCCCGGTGGCAGGAAATGCGAAGGCGGCGCGCCTGTTTGGCCTGCTTGCGGCGATGGGGAACCCGGTGGGCGGTGCCGGATGGGCGCGGGTCTTACCCGATGCGCCACGCACGACGATGGTCGTTCCGTCGGTGGCAATCTGGAACGCGCTTGGCGAAGCTTCAACCCAGGGACGTATGGGCGAAACCGTCCTGCTGGTACTTTTGAGCATGGGCGAGGACGGGCCCGGTCAGGTGGCACCAATGACGCTGGATGGCGTTCTTGCAGCCTTGCGCGGTGTCGGGCTTGGCGTTGAAGCCCGCCGCCTCGCTGTTGAGGCGGCCATGACCCAGGGGTTCTGACGGCGATGGCGGCAAGGCGGTGCCAACAGGGGCCGCCAGGGGGGCGTTGGGTCGAGCTTTTTCTTGAAATGTTGTTGGCCGAGCGCGGCGTTGCGCGCAATACGCTTGATGCCTATGCGCGGGATTTGAAGGATTTTGCGCGTTTTCTTGGCAAGGAGGATGGCCTTGCTACCGCGACCAGCGACAAGCTGCGCGCCTATTTTCATGCCCTGGAAAAATCCGGATTTTCGCCACGGACGGCGGCGCGGCGTCTTTCGGCGTTGCGGCAGTTTTACCAATTTCTTTTTGCCGAAGGTTTGCGCGCCGACGATCCAAGTTCGGTCCTCGACAGTCCGAAACAGGGAAGGCGGCTTCCAAAATATCTGACGGAAGAAGACGTCGAGGCTCTGCTTAAAGCGGCGCGTCGCCAGCAGGGGCCACGGGGCCTTCGTGTTCAGGCGCTGCTGGAAATTCTTTATGCGACCGGGCTTCGGGTCTCGGAACTTGTTTCGCTTCCCCTGGCGGCGATGACCCGCGACGCGCGCTTTCTCATCGTTTGTGGCAAGGGGGGCAAGGAACGGATGGTGCCTTTGGGGGCACCTGCGGTCAAAGCCCTTGCCGCCTATCAGGCGGTGCGCAAGGTTTTTTTGGGCGGCGGCGGCGCGCCATGGCTCTTTCCCTCCCGCGCCGGCACCGGCCATTTGACGCGCCAGCGCTTTCTCCAGCTTCTAAAGGCGCTGGCAGCAGACGCCGGCCTCGACCCGGCGAAGGTTTCCCCCCATGTGTTGCGCCACGCCTTTGCCAGCCATTTATTGGCCCATGGTGCGGACCTTCGCAGCGTTCAGCAGATGCTGGGGCATGCAGATATTGCGACGACGCAAATCTATACCCATGTGCTTCAGGCGCGTCTGAAGCACCTTGTGGACACGCGCCACCCCCTGGCGGCCTCTTCCGGCAAGGCCCGCCCAGGCGAAAATCGACGCGATGGAGTTGACATTTCCGGCAAGGAACGGAATTAATCCGCTCATCGCCTGTGTGGGCGGGTGCTATGAAGCCATCCCAGCCGCTATTTAATCGAACGAGGACGTCATGAGCTTTACAATTGTTGAAGAAGCAACCCCCCGTCTCAATCGCAGCGAGCTTGCCGTGCCCGGCAGCTCGCCGAAATTTTTTGAGAAAGCGGCAAAAGGAAGCGCCGACGTTATTTTTCTGGATCTGGAGGATTCGGTCGCACCCGATGACAAGGCCCAGGCACGGGAAAACATCATTCAGGCGCTCAACGATATTGATTGGAGCGGCAAGACCGTTTCCGTTCGCATCAACGGCCTCGACACGTATTACATGTACCGTGACGTTGTCGAAATCGTCGAACGCGCGGGCGACAAGCTGGACCTTATCATGATCCCGAAAGTCGGCAACGCGGCAGACGTTTACGCCGTGGACATGCTGGTGACGCAGATCGCCCAGGCGAAGGGTTTCACGAACAGGATCGGCTTCGAGCTGATCATTGAAACCGCAATGGGGATGATGAACATCGACGCGATTGCGGCGGCCAGTTCGCGAAACGAATCCCTGCATTTCGGCGTGGCCGATTACGCGGCTTCAACAAAGGCGAAGACGACGAACATCGGCGGCCCCAACCCGAATTACGTCGTGTTGACGGATGCGGATGATGGCGGGAACCGTGACGTGCATTGGGGCGACATGTGGCATTACGCGACCTCGCGCATGGTGGTGGCGGCGCGTGCGAACGGGTTGCGCCCGGTCGATGGGCCGTTTGGCGACTTTTCGGACTCGGACGGGTACCGTGCCCAGGCCAGCCGCGCTTCCGTTCTTGGTTGCGAGGGCAAATGGGCCATTCATCCCTCACAGATTCCCTTGGCAAACGACGTCTTCAGCCCTTCCGAGGCCGAGGTCGTAAAGGCGAAGCGCATTCTTGAGGCGATGGCAGCGGCCCAGAAAGAAGGTCAGGGTGCCGTGGCACTGGATGGCAAATTGATCGACATCGCCTCTATCAAACAGGCTCAGGTTCTCGTGAAAAAGGCAGAGCAGGTCGCGACGGACTGACGCGCAGGTGGGTGACTTTTTCTGCGTTTTTGCGAAGCGATGCGACCGGTTTCTGCGGTTGTCGCGGCACATGCTAGGATAAGCGAATGCAACATTTTCTCGATTTCGAGAAGCCGGTCGCCGAACTTGAAGGGGCCATTGAAGTGCTTCGTCATCGCACGGGCGACGATGGCGTCAACCCTTCTGAAGAGATCGCGAAACTTCAGTCCAAAGCCGAACGGCTTTTGCAGCAGGTCTATGCGAAGCTGACGCCGTGGCAAAAGGTGCAGGTTGCGCGACACCCGCAACGGCCGCATTTTTCCGATTATTTGGCCGAGATGATCGAGGAATGGACGCCCCTTGCCGGGGACCGGATATTTGGTGAGGACACGGCGATTATCGGGGGCCTTGGACGGTTTCGTGGGCGCGCCGTCGTCGTGATGGGCCACGAGAAAGGGTCGGACACGGATTCCCGTGTGCAGCATAATTTCGGCATGGCGCGGCCCGAAGGGTATCGGAAAGCGCAGCGCCTTTTCCAGATAGCGGATCGTTTCAAACTTCCGGTGCTTAGCCTTGTTGATACGCCGGGCGCGTATCCGGGCGTGGACGCGGAAGAGCGCGGCCAGGCCGAGGCCATCGCGCGCAGCATCGAAGCGGGGCTTAATCTGCACGTGCCTTTTATCAGCGTCGTGATCGGCGAGGGGGGGTCCGGTGGTGCCATTGCGATCGCCACCGCTGATACGATCTTGATGTTGGAACATTCCATTTATTCGGTCATTTCCCCGGAAGGCTGTGCCTCGATTCTCTGGCGCAACGGGGAAGAGGCAAAAACGGCATCGGAAGCCCTGCGTCTCACCGCCCAGGATCTTCTTGGGTTTGGCCTGATCGACAAGATCGTGCGCGAGCCCGTTGGTGGCGCGCACCGTCAGCAACGTCAGGTTATCCATGCGGTGGGCAATACCATTGAGAAGGAATTGGAAGCCCTGGTTGCAATCGAAGGCGGCGTTCTTCGTGCGCGCCGTCGCGAAAAATTTCTGGCGATGGGGACAAAAGGCTTCGATTGACCGCTTGCCGGTACCCGTCCGCAGGTCGCCTGCCACTAGGTTTTTTTTATTGGCTTTGAATCAGGGGCTTTAAATCAGGTGTTGCGCCCGTGGCAGTGCTTGTATTTGCGTCCCGATCCGCATGGGCAGGTGGCGTTCCGCGCCACCCGTCCCCAGGTCGCTGCATCGTTCGGATCGATGACGGCTGCCGCCTCGCGTCGACGGATGGGGCCGCCGGTCTGTACGTCTGGAGGGCCGCCTGGGGCGGCGTCGGCTTGCGCCCCCTGGCCGAAGGCCGGGTGGCCGAGCGCCGGATCCGTCCGGCTTTCCTGCATGGCTTGTGGCTTGCGTTCGATCTCCGCTTCCTTGGGGGAGGTGACCTGCACTTCCAGATGGCTCAGGATGGCGGTGACCGTTTCGCGCAGGCGGCTAAGCAGCGACTCGAAGAGATTGAACGCTTCGCGCTTGTACTCGCTTAGGGGGTCGCGCTGACCATAGGCGCGCAGGCTGATGCCTTGGCGCAAGTGATCCAGGGTCAGCAAATGGTCTTTCCACGCCTGGTCAAGCAGTTGCAGAAGGACGCTTTTCTCGGCGGTCTGAAAAATATCTGGCCCATAGGTTGCCAGCTTCTCCGCCATTTTTCGGTCGGCAGCTTCCGTCAGGCGCGTGCGGATTTCTTCATCGGCAATCCCTTCCTCCTTCGCCCACTCGGCGATCGGAAGGTCAAGGGCAAGCAGCCGCCGGCATTCCTCGTGTAGCCCTTTTATGTCCCATTTTTCCGCATAGGATTTTTCCGGGATCATGCGCTGGACCAGGTCTTCGATGACGTCCTGGCGCATGTCCGTGATCGTTTCGGAAACGTTGTCCGTCACCATCAGGTCGCGGCGCTGTTCGTAAATCACCGTGCGCTGATCGTTCATCACATCGTCGAAGCGAAGCAGATTTTTTCGAATGTCGTAGTTTCGGGTTTCGACTTTCTGCTGCGCCTTTTCGATGGCCTTGTTGATCCATGGGTGAATGATCGCTTCGCCTTCGGGAAGTCCGAATTTCTTCAGCATGCTGTCCATGCGCTCGGACCCAAAAATCCGCATCAGATCGTCTTCGAGGGAAAGGAAGAATTTCGAAGCCCCCGGATCGCCCTGACGCCCGGTTCGCCCGCGAAGCTGATTGTCGATGCGACGGCTTTCGTGACGTTCCGTGCCGACAACGTAAAGCCCACCTGCCGCGATTGCCGTTTCTTTGTTTTCGGCGTGCTGTTTTTCGATCGCTTCTCTCTTTTTGGCCTTTGCCGCATCGTCTTCAATGCCGGCGAGGCTCTCTTCAAGCCACATGTCGAGATTGCCGCCAAGCTGAATATCCGTGCCCCGACCGGCCATGTTTGTGGCGATTGTCACGGCACCCGCCCGACCGGCCTGGGCGATGATCTGGGCCTCTTCTTCGTGATAGCGCGCGTTGAGCACCCGGTGCGTGATTTTCTTTTTCTTCAGCAACGCGGCGAGTGTTTCGGATTTTTCGATGCTGACGGTGCCGACAAGAACCGGTTGTTTGCGTTTCCGGCAGTCCTCGATCAGCGCGATAATTTCTGAAAATTTTTCCGTTTCCAGCCGGAAAATTTCATCGTCGTGATCGATGCGCGCGCAAGGAACGTTCGTTGTAACCTCGACGACGAGAAGCTTGTAGATGTCGCCAAACTCGGCGGCTTCGGTCATCGCCGTGCCTGTCATGCCGGAAAGCTTCGGATAAAGGCGGAAGTAATTCTGAAAGGTAATCGACGCAAGGGTCTGATTCTCATTCTGAATTTTGGCGTTTTCCTTTGCCTCCAGGGCCTGATGCAGGCCTTCGGCGTAACGCCGTCCTTCCATCATGCGTCCGGTAAACTCGTCGATGATGACGACGTGATCGTCTTTGACGATGTAGTCCGTGTCCCGGGTAAACAGCGTATGCGCGCGAAGTGCCTGATTGATGTGGTGGACAAGGGCGACGTTGCGGATGTCGTAGAGAGAGGCGCCCTCTTCAATCAGGTCGGCTTCGCGAAGCCAGCCTTCAATCTTTTCGACCCCCGCATCCGTGAAGGATACGACGCGCGCTTTCTCGTCCTTTTCGTAATCCTCTTCGCCAAGCTTCGGAATCAGCTTGTCGGCGGTGACGTAAAGATCGGAGTTGTCTTCGGTGGGGCCGGAAATAATCAGCGGCGTGCGCGCTTCATCGACAAGGATGCTGTCGACTTCGTCCACGATGGCAAAGTTAAAGGCACGCTGGACCATGTCCTCCAGCCGGTATTTCATGTTGTCGCGCAGGTAATCGAAGCCGAACTCGTTGTTCGTGCCATAGGTCACGTCGGCGCCATAGGCTTCCTGGCGCTCCGCATCGTCTAACCCGTGGACGATGCATCCCACCGTAAGGCCGAGGAAGCGATAGATGGTGCCCATCCATTCCGCGTCGCGCCGGGCGAGGTAGTCGTTGACGGTGACGACATGGGTGCCTTTGCCCGATAGCGCGTTGAGGTAAACCGGCAGGGTGGCGACAAGGGTTTTCCCTTCGCCCGTCTTCATTTCGGCAATCATGCCCCGGTGGAGAATGATGCCGCCCATGAGCTGGACGTCGAAATGGCGCTGGCCAAGGGCGCGCTTGGCGGCTTCCCGTACGGTAGCAAAGGCCTCGACAAGAAGGTCGTCCAGGGTTTCCCCTGCCGTGATCCGGTCGCGGAAGGCCTGGGTGCGGGCGCGCAAGGCATCATCGGAAAGCTCGACAAGGGCGGCTTCTTCCCCATTGATGGCCTGGACAAGCGGGTCAAGCTTGCGAAGAAAGCGGTCATTTGCCGAACCAAGGAATCGTCGGGTCAGAACACCGAGCATAGGAATTCTCTCAAATGGGATTGGGGGACGGGCATTGCTGGTTTTCCCTACGAGAGATAGGGCGCATGGTGGGGGCTGTCAACGGCGGCGCGCCGGGAAAGTTCTTTGGAAACCCGGTCCGCCGGGTCGCATTGTGCCCTTGTTCTTGGGTTCGCGATCTGTAGGATGGCCTCGATGTCGGGCCAGGTTCCGGCAAAACCAACCCTTCTGCTTTTGCATATAAGCCTGATGCATATGAGCCCGATAGCGACATGGCCCGAAAGTTAAAGCCCTCGCCCCTGGCTCCCAGGGGCTTTCCAAGACTTTCTCCCGTTCCCGGCGTGTGCCTGGGGGCGGCGGCCAGCGGTATCCGCTATCGCGGTCGTGACGATCTAATGCTTGTCGCCCTGGTGCCGGGGACGACGCTGGCTGGTGTCTTTACGTTGTCGACGACGGCGTCGGCCCCCGTCGAATGGTGCCGCAAACAGCTTTCAGGGCGCCGCGCCCGGGGGCTTGTCGTCAATTCCGGCAATGCGAATGCGTTCACCGGGGCGGTTGGTGTCAAGGCGGTGGCGCGGACGGCAAAGGCGGCGGCGCGCGCGCTTGGCTGTTCGGCCTCGGAAATCTTCATCGCATCGACCGGCGTCATTGGTGAAATGCTGACGGTTGAACGCATCGAAGCGGCGCTGCCGGATCTGGCAACGCAGTTAAAGCCTTCCGGCTGGAAGGCGGCGGCCAACGCCATTCTGACGACGGATACGTTTCCCAAGGGGGCCGGTGCCAAGACGCAGATTGGCGGCGTACCGGTGACGATTAACGGGATTGCGAAAGGGTCCGGCATGATCGCGCCAAACATGGCGACGATGTTGGGGTTCCTTTTTACAGACGCAAAAATTCCTGCCGGCGTTTTGCAGAAATTGCTGTCCGAGCTGAACGCGCGTTCGTTTAATTCGATCACGGTCGATAGCGATACCTCGACAAGTGACAGCGTTTTTCTGTGCGCCACCGGGGCCGGCAAGACGCACAAGCCGGTGCGCACGGCAAAGGACCCACATTTGCAGGCCTTTAAAGAGGCCCTTGGTGCGGTGATGATCGACCTCGCGCAGCAAATCGTTCGAGACGGCGAAGGGGCTACCAAATTCATAACCGTTGCCATTTCCGGCGCGGCATCTGAAAAGGCGGCGCGCCGCGTTGGTCTTGCGATTGCAAACTCGCCCCTCGTGAAGACGGCGATTGCCGGGGAAGATGCGAATTGGGGGCGGATCGTCATGGCGGTTGGCAAATCGGGCGAACGGGTTCGCCAGAACAAGCTCGACATTCGTATCGGCGGGGTGCGAATTACGGAACGGGGTGCGCGCGACCCCGCCTATAGAGAACCGCGCGTTGCCCGGCACATGAAGGGGCGCAACGTTGCCATCGCAGTTGACCTTGGCATTGGCCAGGGCTCGGCGACGGTCTGGACCTGCGATCTCACCCATGGCTACATCGATATCAACGCCGATTATCGTTCCTAACGCGCGACCGCTGCTTCTCGTTGTGGCAGCGGCGCTGGTGGACGCGCGCGCGCGCGTGCTGATCGCCCAGCGTCCCGAGGGAAAAGCCTTCGCCGGTCAATGGGAGTTTCCGGGCGGCAAGCTTCACGCCGGGGAGGCGCCCGAAGCGGCGCTTGTCCGCGAGCTTCAGGAAGAACTCGGCATCGGGGTTGCGGTCCACGATCTTGCCCCCTTTGCCTTCGCGTCCCATGCCTATGATGATTTTCACCTTTTGATGCCGCTTTACCTGTGCCGCCATTGGCAGGGGCAGGTGGTCCCTATGGAAGGGCAGGCGGTGCAATGGGTCTTGCCCCGGGATCTTGGGGGTTTTCCGATGCTTCCGGCAGACGTGCCACTGGTGACGCGGTTGCAAGAGACGCTTTAACGTCGCCGGGTCCACGCTTGGCGTCTTTTGGTCACGGCGTTGTGACGCCGGGGCTTCGATAAGGCTTGCCCACCCTTTCCTTTTGCTGCCATCCTTGCCCGGAATTTTTGCCGTCTGGCCACAATCGGTCATGATGTGGTGGCGGCTTGCCTTTTGGTGGGGCTTTAAAATTTAAACAACTGGAGGAACGCACGATGGCACCTGTTGAATTTATCTGCCTGTTGCAACTTGCGGTCGTCGCCATTGTGATGGCGTTGATCCCTGCCGTTGGAAAGATTCAGACTTGGGGGATCATCCGTTTTGTCGGGCATCCGACTCCAGAGGATGCGGCCCTTCCGGCCTGGGTGCTGCGTGCCGAGCGCGCGCATCTCAATTTAATGGAGAACATGATCCCCTTCGCCGTCATTGTCGCCGGAACGATGTTTGGCGTTTCCGATGAAATTACGCAGCTTGGCGCGGAAGTCTTCGTCGTGGCGCGGCTTGTCCAGGCCATTGTCCACATCTTCGGCATTTCCTGGGTTCGCACGATCGCCTTTTTCGTCGGCATTGGGGCCGAGGTGGCGATGCTTGTGCAAATCGGCGTGCCGGAAGTGCCGCTATTGTTGGCTCGGTTCCTGGGTTAGATCCGCCGGCGCGGGTGCGTCGCCTTTCGCCCTGTCCCTACCAGGCAAGACTTGGGATGACGGCAACCGGGTGGCGGTCTTTGCGCTTGAGAAGGGTGTGAAGCGCGCGCGCTTCGGGCAAGGTTTCGTGGGGGGGTTCCAGGGCAAGCTCGGCGGCGTGAAGGCCGCTGGTGACCAGCACGGCGTCGATATGCGCGCGTTCGGCGCCGCGAATGTCGGTGTCGAGGGAATCTCCGATGACCAGCGCGCGCTGGGGATCCGCGATGCCGAGAAGCCCAAGCGCGTGTTTGAAAATTGCCGGGTCGGGTTTGCCGTGGGTGCGAACCTTGCCGCCAAGCGTTTCATAACGCTGGGCGAGTGCGCCGGCGCAAATCACCCGGGTTTTCCCGCGCAAGGCTTCGCGGTCGGCGTTTGCGCAGATCATCGGCACGCCTCTGGCCGCGCCGCGGGCCAGCAGGTCTTCGTAATCGGCGACCGTTTCCTCGTCGCGGTCGATGCCGGTGTTGAGGATAAAATCCGCCGCCTCCGGTGTCGTCACCTCGGTCAGGTCCAGCCCTTCCAGCATGTTGCGGTCGCGTTCCGGCCCAAGATGCAGGCAGGCCGAACCCAGGGCGGCATACCAGGGGTCGCGGCGCGTAAACAGCGCCTGCCACGTCTCTTCGCCGGACGAATGGATGCCGCCATAAAGATCCGGCGGGATCCCCATGTCTGTCAGGGCGGCGGCAACCACCGCCTGGCGGCGGGGGGCGTTTGAGAGAAAAAGCGTTTTTTTACCTGTCACGCGCAGACGTTCCAGAACGTCGAGGACCCCTGGAAAGGGGGCGAAGCCATCGTGAACAACGCCCCAAAGGTCAAAAATAAAACCGTCATAGGCGGGGACAAGTTCCCCGATACCGGAAAGAAGACGAACGGGTGCGCGCGTTGTGGGCATCGGGACGGGCCTCGCTGAAAGCGGCGGGTGCGGCCCGTTTTGCCATGGGTGGCCGGAAAAGAAAAGAAGATGCGTTAGCGGCGGAGCTTCGGTTCGCCGAAAAGATAGCCCTGGCCGTAATCGATGCGATCTTCCAACAGGTCAACGAGGGTTGCTTCATCCTCGATTTTTTCGACGATCAGATCGATGCCGTTGCGGAAGAAGGCATCCCGAATGGCTTTGATTGCATGGGGGTGGCCTTTTTCCCGCTTTTCCGAAAGCAGGGTTTTGATGCCGATCTTGACGAATTTAAATCGCCGCGCGTGCAGCTCGTCCAGATCGAAATTCAGCGAGGTCACCTTGTCGATGGAGAAACGGAAGCCAAGGCGTGCCAGGCGTTGCAGTTCGCTTGCAATCTCGGGCCGGTGCAGGGGCAGATCGGCCTGGGAAAATTCGAAAATAAGATGCGGTGCCAGTTCGGAATTTAACTCCATGAAGTCGATAAATTCGCGGAAAAAGGTCTGATCGGCAAGGGTGTGCTTGGAAATGTTGATGAAGAAACCTGTGCGCGCCTGATTGCGCTGGGCGCGAACGATCTGGACACAGCGGAACAAGAGCAGATTGTCGATGGGCGTGATCAGCCCTTCCTTTTCGGCGACGTCCAGGTAGCGGTCGGGGGTGATGAAAGAACCGTCATCGGCCCGGATGCGAGAAAAAGCCTCGTAGAATTTTACCTGACGCGTCGGCAGGCCGACGATGGGCTGCAGGAAGAGATCAATCCGGTCACGGCGTAGCGCGTCCTGCACCAGATCGAGCATGGCTTCGGGTCGCATGTTCGACGCGGCGGCGGCCATGCTGGCCTGTGCGGGTGCGGCGGTTGCTTTCTTGGGCTTCGGTTCGGCTTTGCCCTTTGGCACCTTTGAGAGCTGTTCGACAAGCTTTTGCAGGACGCGGACTTCGGCGACGATGTCCCCCATCTTTTGCGGGGACCTGCCCTGGCCGTCTGCGACAAGGGCCTGGATACGCCGGGCATCTTTCTGTACCCGGGTCACTTTTTTCTCCAATGCATCGCTCCGCTTCTCGATGGCGGTGAATTGGCGGGTCATCGTTGCGTCGCGCTCAAAGCGGGCGAAAATTTCATGGAGAAGGGCGGACGCACCCAGGACCAGCGCGGCGATGATCCGCGCATCGCTATTGGCAAGGTTTGAAAACCCAAGGGGAAGGGTCACGGCCAAGGCTGCCGCGAATGTCGTGTAGATCAGCGCGATAAGAAGATGTCGAAGCACAGTCATTCGTAAAAGCTTGGAAAGCTCCGCTAGGTTTTGCGTTCACTCTCTTATGGAAGGTCTTTAAATGAGGTTAATAAAGGGTTGCGGTCGCCTTCAGGATGCCGCCCCGGTGTCGGTTTATGGGCCGTCCCGCAAATCCCATTTTTCCAACGCTGTCTTGGCATCCGTTTCCCGCCATTCCCGGCGTGTCGCTGGGGCGGCGTCATTGGCTCGGGCGGGGAACAGAATTTCCGTGAAGGCTTCGCCGTCCTGTTGCGCGCGTTGCAGGAACCCGCGGCTGTGCAAATGGGGATGCGTGACCAGCCCGGTGGTGCTGACAATCGCCTGAAAGCAGCAATCGACGTCGCCAAGGGTTTTCAGCCATTCGGCCAGTGTGGCGGTGGCGAATTTTTCCCGCAAGGCTGCGATCAGGTCCGTTTGAGGGATTGCTTCGCCCTGGCGGTGAATCCAGTCCGGCTGGCCGACGGCTTCGCAGAAATTCTTCCAGAATTTTTCTTCGATGCAGCCAAGGGTGACAAACGCGCCGTCTTTTGTCTCATAGATTTGGTAATAGGCGGCACCGCCGTTCAATTCATGGCCGGTCCGGGAAATGTCCGCGCCATCGGCTTCCGCCACTGCCAGCGACAGGCGCTGCCAGGGCAGGACGGATTCGGCGATGCTGATGTCCAGAAAAACGCCGCGTCCGGAATTTGTACGCTCAAGCAGGGCCGCCAGCATGGCCATGGCGGCGTGAAGCGCGGCGGCGTGATCGGCGACAGGGGGGAAGGAAAACCCCGGCCTTTCCGCGCTGCCTGACGTGGCCAGCCCGCCTGCCAACGCCATGTAATTCAAATCGTGGCCGGGCGTGGATGCAAGGGGCCCGTCCTGGCCATAGCCGGTCAGCGCGCAATGGATGAGGCGGGGATTGAGGGCGTTGATGCGTTCGCGTGGAAAACCAAGACGGGTCAGCACGTCGGGACGAAAAGATTCAAGCAGCACGTCGGCCTGTTTTAACAGGCGCTCGAAACTTGCCTTGCCAGCCGCACTTTTCAAATCAAGGCGAAGGGTCGTCTTGTTACGGTTGCAGGCCTTGTAAATGCGCGAGATGCCATCGGGTCCAAGGGGCGGCATCCCACGCATCGGATCGCCAAGGGGTGGCTCAATTTTCAGAACATCGGCACCAAAATCGGCGAGCGTTAGTGTGGCAAGCGGTCCTGGAAGGTATTGGGACAGGTCAAGGACACGGGTTCCGGCAAGGGCGTTAAACAGCATGGCTCTTGCGATAAAGCCGGAAGACGCCGTTGGCGGTGGCCATCAGCTTCCCGCCCTCGGGGCCTTTGTACAAATTGACCGAGGCGTGGCCGATGGTCTTGCCTGCAAAATCGATGCGGCTGACGGCGGTAATCAGGCCTTCGGAGATGGTATCGAGGTAACGAACCGACAATTCGATCGTGACGGTGCGTTCGACGTCCTCAATCAGGTCAAAGAAGGCGTTTCCCGCCGCCGCATCAAGCAGGGTGGCGACGGCACCGCCATGAATTCTATTGCGCGAGCCCAAATGCTGTTCCCCGACCATCAATTCAAGGACAACACCGTTTTCGTGCCGACCGACATGTTCATAGCCGACAAGGGCCTGAAAAGGGCTGCGGGATTTGGCGTCCTTGGTTTCCATGGGTTCAGTCTTCAAGCTTGTAATAATCGGGCTTGCCGGCGGGCCAACATTCCCCCCACAGGCGTTGGCCGGCATCCACATGGACTACATCGCCGGTGATGAACTTGCCGCTTTCGGCAGCCAGGAAAACAACCGCCTGGGCAACGTCGTGCATGTCGCCGGGGTGTTTCTGGACATTGGCATGGCTGAAGCTTGCGACGCCTTCTTTCGGATATTGGCGAAAGCCCGGGGTCGAGATGGTGCCCGGCGCAACGCAATTGACGCGAATGCCATAAGGCGCCCATTCGACGGCCATGGACTTTGCCAAATTTTCGACGGCGGCTCGTGCCGCGCCGGTGTGGGCAATGCCCGGCATGCCACGGTCGTGGACGGCGATGATGTTGATAATATTTCCCTGCTGTTTTTTGTCGCGCCAGCGCCGCGCCGCGCGTTGCATCATGTACCAGGTGCCGTTCAGATTCGTATCGACGACCGCCTTCCAGCCCTTGTCTGAAAATTCGATCGCTTCTTGGGGGAACTGGCCACCGGCGTTGTTGACCAGAACGTCGAGGCGGCCAAAGCGTTCCCAAATTCCATCCATCAGGTTTTCGACCTGGTCCGGGTCGCGAATGGACATCAATTGCATGTGCACCTTGGCGCCAAGGGATTCGAAAAATCTGGCGGCGGAGGTAACGCGTTCCTCGTCGCGCCCGCAAATGGCCAGCGTCGCCCCAAGGCGGGCAAAAAGCGCCGCAATGCTGCGCCCAAGGCCGCTTCCGGCGCCGGAAACCAGCACCACCTTGTCCTTGAAAAGGTCGTTCCGGTACACGGTCGGCGCGTTGCGCAGGTCCTCGTCGGACTGGCCGATGCGCCAGACATTTGGATCCGATGGTTCTTTCGGCACGGTTGCGTTCCTTCGTTCTTAATTCGTTGCCATTCGCTTTGCGACTTCTTCCAGCATGACTTCCGTCGCGCCGCCGCCGATTGACAGGATGCGAACGTCGCGGAACATGCGTTCGATCGGCGTTTCGCGAAGATAGCCGGCGCCACCGTGAAATTGCTGGCAGGCGTACAGCACTTCATTTGCAAGCTCGCCGCAAAAGGCTTTCACCATCGAGACTTCTTTGATGCAGTCGCGCCCCTGGGCGTCCAGCCATGCGGCGTGGTAGACAAGCTGGCGTCCGGCTTCGACTTTGCCGGCCAGTTCGGCAAGTTTCTGGCGGATGGCTTGTAAGTCGAACAGCACGCCGCCAAAGGCCTTGCGCGTGGTGACGTAATCGAGGGTCAGTTCCAGCGCCTTGTCGCAGGCACCGATGGACATGCCGCCAAGGACGATGCGTTCGTTCTGAAAATTTTTCATGATGGCGTAGAAGCCTTTGTTTTCCTCGCCGAGAAGGTTTTCGACCGGCACGCGGCAGTCTTCGAAGATCAGTTCGGCAGTGTCGGAGCACAGCCAGCCCTGTTTCTTCAGGGCGCGTCCGGCGCGAAAGCCCGGCGTTCCCTTTTCGACGATAAACATTGAAATGCCGCGCGACCCTTTCGCGCTTGGGTCCGTTCGCGCGGCCACAAAGAAAAGGTCGGCGTGGATCCCGTTGGTGATGAACATCTTCGTTCCGTTCAGGACGTAATCGTTGCCTTCGCGCACGGCGCGCATGCGCAGGCCGGCGACATCGGACCCGGCGTCCGGTTCCGTCACGGCGATGGCCGTAATCCATTCGCCCGTCGTAATTTTCGGCATGTATTTCGCCATCTGCGCCGCATTGCCGGCGTTGGCCAGATGGGGCGAGCCCATGTCTGTGTGCACCAGAACGGTGGCCGTAAAGCCGCCGAAGGTGCAGCGGCCAAGTTCTTCGGCAAGAACGGTGGTGGCAAGGGTGTCGAGGTCGGCACCGCCATGTTTTTCGGGGTAAGTGAGGCCGAAAAAGCCAAGGGCGCCCATCTTGTGGAGTGTCTCGCGGGGGACCATGCCGTCTTCTTCCCACTGCTCGCCAAAGGGTTCGACTTCTTCCACCAGGAAGCGGCGAATTTGCTCGCGGAAAAGGTCGAGTTCTTCGGTGGCGTAGATGGATTCCATGGCCGGGCCTGCTCTGTGGGGTTATTCGGCTATTTTTTCTTCGGGGCCGATCTCGACGAGGGGGGCTTTGTGCGCGACGGTGGCACCCTGTTTGCAATGGACGTCTTCGACGATGCCATCTGTTTCGGCGACCAGATTGTGGACCAGCTTCATGGCTTCCATGACAACCAGAACGTCACCCGTTTTTACGCGGTCCCCCTTCGTGATGGAAAGGGCCGTGATCAGCCCCGGCATGGGCGCGTAAAGGGTGTGGTGGGTTGTTTGCGGGGCGCTGGCGCTCTGTTCGGCGGCAAGGTGGGATTCCAGCGTGAAGACGGTGTTGTGACCATCGCCGGCGATGACGATTTGATCTTCGGTAATAACGGCGCGAAATTCGTGCCGTTCGCCATCCATCCACAGACATATTCGATTGTCGGGCAGCCGTTTGGCGCGGACATCGACGCTTTGCTCGCCCCGGGTGACGTAATAATTGCCGTCATGGCCGGCGATTTTGACGTCTTCGGCCGCGTCCTGGCGTTGCAGGCGCAGATGGGTCACGCCGGGGTTGATGCTTTGGTCCATCACCCGCCAGGGGCCAAGGGATTGCCAGGGGGACGCGGCGTTTGTGCCGGGCTCCGGTGCGCCGGTTTCCACATGCAGCACATAGGCAATGCCGGCCAGAACTGCGTCTGCCTCTGCCGGGGCCTCTTTCCAGCCATCGGGAAAGCTTTCGACCAGAAACCGGGTCGTCAGGGGTCGTTCCGAAAAATTCGGATGCGCCAGCACGTCGCCCAGAAAGGCGATGTTCGTCGTCACCCCGGCCAGGGCGTAATTGGCAAGGGCGGCGATTAAACGCTGGCGGGCCTCCTCGCGGTCTTTGCCATGGGCAATCACCTTGGCCAGCATCGGGTCGTACCAGGGCATGACCTCGCTGCCTGCGGCAACGCCGCTATCGACGCGCACGCCGTCGCCTTGGGGTTCGTCATAGAGATACACCGGGCCGATCTCGGGGCGGAAATTATCGGCCGGGGCTTCGGCGTTTATGCGCGCCTCAATCGCCCAGCCGGAAACGGCAAGGTCGCTTTGTGCGAAGGGGATAGCGTCGCCCGTGGCGATCCCGATCTGTAATGCGACAAGGTCCAGGCCGGTGATCATTTCCGTCACCGGATGTTCGACCTGAAGGCGCGTGTTCATTTCCAGGAAATAGGCTTCGCCGGTGTCCTCGTCATAAAGAAATTCGATCGTGCCGAGGGAATCATAGCCAATGGCCTTGGTGATACGAATGGCGTAATCGAAAAGCGCCGCGCGCATTTTTTCGTCCAGAAAACCTGCCGGGGCTTCTTCGATGATTTTCTGATGGCGGCGCTGGATGGAACATTCCCGTTCGAACAGGTGAACGACGTTTCCATGCTTATCGCCGGCGACCTGCACTTCAATGTGGCGCGGGTTGAGGATTGCTTTTTCCAGCAGGATGGTTTCGTCACCAAAGGCGGCTTTTGCTTCCTGGCGTGCGAGCGACAGGGTTTCCAGAAAGGTTTTTTCGTCTTCAACCAGGCGCATGCCCTTGCCGCCGCCACCGGCCGAGGCCTTGATGAAAACCGGGAAGCCGATACGCTTTGCCGCTTTTTGCAACGTGGCACCGTCCTGGGTTCCGTAATGGCCGGGGACGACCGGGACCCCGGCTTCCTCGGCGATTTTCTTCGCTTCGACCTTCGACCCCATTTTTTGTATGACGTCGGCCTTCGGCCCGACGAAGCCGATGTTCGCCTCCGCGCAGGCCTGGGCCAGGGCGGGGCTTTCGGCCAGAAAGCCATAGCCGGGATGGATGGCGTCCGCGTTCGCCCGCTTTGCCGCTTTTAGAATAGCGTCGATGTTGAGATAGCTGGCCGCCGCTTCCTTAGGGCCGATGCAATAGGCTTTGTCGGCAAGGCGCACGTGGAGTGCGTCGGCGTCGGCCTCGGAATAGGTGACGGCGGTGCGAATGCCAAGCTTTTGACAAGTCTTCAGGATGCGAACGGCAATTTCGCCCCGGTTGGCGATCAGCAGGCATTTCATTGTTTTTTTCCTTTTCGCCACCAGGGGGCCTGTTTGTTCAGGAAGGCGGCAATTCCTTGCTGGCCCTCCTCGGTTTCCCAGGCATCGGCAAGCGCGTTCAGCGTGTAATCGCGGTTTTCTTTATGGTCGTGCGCGGCCACGAAATGGACCAGCCGTTTTGTCGCGGCAATCGCGCCCGGCGCGGCCTGTAAAAATTCCGCGACCTCTTTTTCGATCGCCGCGTCCAGATCTTCCGGGGCCACCACCTGGCTTAGAAGGTTCAGCCCATGGGCTTCCTCGGCGGAGAAAAGCCGGCCGCTGAAAAAAACCGTGCGTGCATTTCCTGGGCCCATCCGCCGTACGACATAGGGCGAAATGGTCGCCGGTATAAGGCCGAGGCGCACTTCCGTCAGGCCAAAGCGGGCGGTGTTGACGCCGATGGCAAGGTCGCAGACGGACATCATGCCCGTGCCGCCGCCATAGGCGGACCCGTTGATCCGCCCGATCACGGGTTTTGGCAGGCTGTCCAATTCGTAAAGCATGTCGGCAAGTTCACCGGCCTCCTTGATGCGGCCTTTGCGCGTCATGGCGGCATTGGCCTCCATCCAGCGCAAATCGCCACCGGCACAGAAACTTTTTCCCTCGCCCGTCAACACGACGACACGGATTTTCTGGTCCCCGGCGATGTTGCGTACCGCGTCCCGCATTTCGGCGATCAGCGCTTTGTTCATTGCGTTGTGAACGTCCGGGCGTGCAAGCGTCACCTGGCAGACGCCACGGTCGTCGGTTGCAACTTTGAGCGTTTCGTAAACCATGTTCTCTTACATCCGGTAGACGGGGTGATAGCCCGTCTCGGGTTCAAGCGCGTCGCCAAGGGCCAGGCACAGGCCCAGCGTGTCGCGCGTCTTCGTCGGTTCGATCAGGCCGTCGTCCCAGACCCGCGCCGTGATGTGATAGGGGTCGCCCTGTTTGGCATAAAGCGCCTGGGTGCGTTCGGCGATGTCATCCAGTTCCTTCTGAGTCACCTTGCCGCCGCCGATGCCTGCTTTTTTGACTTCCGTCATGACGACGACGGCGGTGTCGCCGGCCATCGTCGCGATGTAGGACGTGGGCCAGGTGAACAGGAAGTTCGGCATCAGGCCTGCGCCGCACATTCCGTAATTTCCGGCACCGCAGGAATTGCTGACGATGACGGAATATTTCGGCACGCGCGCATTGGCGACGGCGTAAACAAGCTTCGAGCTGTGTTTCGCGATGCCACCTTCCTCGGCCTCCCGGCCAACGATAAAGCCGGTGACGTTGTGCAGGAACAGCAATGGAATGTTCCGCTGACAGCATTTTTCAATGAAATGGGCGCCCTTTAGCGCGCAATCGGCAAACAGGATGCCGTTGTTGGCGAGGATGCCGACGGGATAGCCGTGCAGATGGGCAATCCCGCAAATCAGTTCTTCGCCGAAATGCGGTTTGAAGTCCTCAAAGTCGCTGTCGTCCACCAGGCGGGCAATGACTTCGTACATGTCAAAACCTTTTTTGCGGTCCTTCGGCACGATGCCAAGCAATTCGTCTGCCGGATAACGTGGCGGCTTCGTGGGCTGCTTTTTTGCATGGGCCGGCCGCGTCCAGTTCAGTCGGGCGATGGTGGCGCGCAATTTCCCCAGGGCTTCCGGTTCGCTGTCGGCAAAATCGTCGGAAACGCCGGAAACCCGTGTGTGCATGTCGGCGCCGCCCAGGGCTTCCGGATCGACGATTTCTTTGATGGCCGCTTTCACAATCGGCGGGCCACCCAGAAAAATGCGGCCCGATCCCCGGACCATGACGACATAATCGCAAAGAACCGGAATGTACGCGCCGCCCGCCGTCGAACCACCGAAGACGGCGGCAAGCTGCGTCAGCCCCTGGCCGGACAGGCGGGCCTGCAAATAGAAGGTATGGCCGAAATGCCGCGGGCCCGAGAAGACTTCGTCCTGATGGGGCAGGAAGGCGCCGCCGCTGTCGACAAGGTAGATGACCGGCAATTTGTTCTGCAACGCAATTTCCTGGGCGCGGATATGTTTTGTCACCGTTTCCGGGAAGAAGGTGCCGCCTTTGACGGTGGGGTCATTGGCAATGATGACGCAGGGCGTTCCGGCAACGATGCCGATGCCGGTGACGATGGTCGCACCCTGGGCGGCGTTGTCGTATTTTCCCCAGGCGGCGAGGGTTGAAAGTTCCAGAAAAGGCGTGTGGGGATCAATCAGCATGTTGATCCGCTCGCGGGGAAGAAATTTATTGCGCGAACGGTTGCGCGCGATCTGGCGATCGCGGCCGCCATCAACGGCGTGCGCCTGGCGTTCGCGAAGGGTTTGAATCCTTTCCTCATAGAACGCCTTGTTTTCCAGGAAGGCTTCCGAGGCTGTGTCGATTTTTGATGCAATCAATGCCATTCGCTTTTCCGTCGTCGGGTCTGTTGCGGGGGCGCCCGGAGAGGGCTGGGTGGATCTTGCATTTGCGTTGTCATCCCGTTCCCGCTGGCTGAATGCCGTTCATGAGGATGTCTGTATACGCCTCGGCAAGGGTCTCGATCTTCTCCCGGCCAGGTTGGTACCATTCGATTGTCCAGTTCATGGCACCGAAAACAAGGGCCTGCAAGGCTGTTAGATTGATGTTGCCCCGGACCGCGCCGGCTTTTTGCGCGCGGTGGTACAAATCGGCCCAGTAATCTTCATAGGCCCGGCGAATTTTCATGTGACGGTTGCGAATGTGTTCGGGGGCCTGGCTAAAGACGCGAACATTTGCTGACATGTAATCGCCGTGCTGAACAAGCGAAGCCAGGTGGGCCCCTATGGCGACGTGAAAACGCTCGCGCCAGGAGGCGTTTTCGGCCATGTTTTCGACCTTGTGGCGAACGTCTTTAAAGACGGCTTCGATGCCGATGTCGAGGACCGCTTCGAGAATCTGTTCCTTTGAATCAAAATGGTAATAGACGCTGCCGGCCTTCATGCCGACGGCGCTGGCGATGTCGCGCAGCGTCGTTGCGTAATAGCCCTTCTGGCGGAAAAGCGCCGCGGCGGCGCCCAGTATTTCCTGCCGCGAGATGGCGGATTTGCGGGCCGGGCTGGGGGCAGCGGTTGCCATCATTTTTGTTTGCTTTTCACTTTTTTTCTAACTAGCATTAGCTAGGCTTTTGCGCGCGGGCCTGTCAAGCTTACCGTTCTGCATTTGATAAAAAAACAGCTGAAAAACTGGCTTTTTTGGCGATTTATCGTGGCGGTTATGCTGGCGGTGCTGGTGCAATTAGAACAAGGACGGGGAAGGGCAGCCATTATGGCCTATGAAGACATTCTCTACGAAGTAAAAGAAGGCGTTGCGCGGATTACCATCAACCGCCCGGACAAAATGAACGCGTTTCGGGCGCAGACCGTAGACGAACTTTTGGACGCCTTTGCGGATGCCAGCTGGAACCGTGACGTCGGTGTCATTGTGCTCGCCGGGGCGGGCGACCGCGCGTTCTGTACCGGCGGCGACCAGTCGGGTCATAGCGGCAGTTACGGGGCCAAGGGCACGCTCGGCATGCAGATCGAACAATTGCAGGCGGCGATCCGCCTCGCGCCGCAGCCGGTTATCGCCCGGGTTCAGGGGTACGCCATCGGCGGTGGCAACGTACTTGCCCTGCTGTGCGATTTAACGATTGCTTCGGACAAGGCGCAATTCGGCCAGGTGGGGCCGAAGGTGGGTTCTGTCGATCCCGGCTATGGGACCGCCTATCTTGCCCGGGCCGTTGGCGAGAAGAAGGCGCGTGAAATCTGGTATCTTTGTCGGCGCTACAAGGCCGATGAGGCCTGCGCGATGGGCCTGGCAAACGTTGTTGTACCCCATGACAAGCTGGATGAAGAGGTTGCCACGTGGTGCACCGAGATTCTGGAAAAAAGCCCAACGGCCCTTGCCATTGCCAAGCGATCCTTTAATGCCGATACGGACCACATCGGCGGCATTGGCAATCTGGGCATGCAGGCGCTTGCCCTTTACTACGATACCGATGAATCCCGCGAGGGCGTGAATGCGTTTATGGAAAAGCGCAAGCCTGATTTCCGCAAATTCGTTAAGTAACGTTGCGGATGCTGTGAAATCAGAAGTAACGCGGACGCGGTGAAACCAGGGGAAGGGCGATGGCAGAGGGGAAAATTCCAACCGGAGAAATTCTCTGGCGCCCTTCGCCCGAGATTAAAGAGAAAAGCAATTTGACGGCGTTTCTCCGTAGCGAGAATCTGCCCGATTTTGCTGCCCTGCTTGACCGTTCGAACGCGGACCCGGAATGGTTCTGGAATGCGTTGATCCGCCATTACGACATCCGCTTTTACAAACCCTATGAACGTGTTCTCGATACTTCGGACGGGATCGAATGGGCGCGCTGGTGCGTCGGTGGCACGACAAATGTCGTGTTGAACGCGCTGGACCGTCACCGCGATACGTCGATCTGGCAGAAGGACGCTGTTGTCTGGGAAGCCGAAGACGGCAAGCAGCGCAAATGGACCTTCGCGGAATATGACGCAGAGGTCTCGCGCCTTGCAGCCGGCTTGAAAAAGCTGGGCATTGGCAAGGGGGATGCCGTCGGCCTCTTCATGCCGATGGTACCGGAAGTTGCCGCTGCGTTTCTTGCCGTCGCCAAGATCGGCGGCATTGTCGTGCCGCTTTTCTCCGGTTTTGGAAAGCAGGCAATCGCCGTGCGCCTGAACGATTGTGAGGCGAAAGCAGTTATCACGGTGGACGCGGCCATCCGTCGCGGCAAACGCGTGCCGATGAAAGCCACCCTTGACGAGGCCCTTGATGATACGCCCTCCGTTCACAGTGTCGTCGTTCTGAAACAGTTCGACGAGACGGTTCCGTGGAATGCGGCACGCGACCATTGGTGGTCGGAACTGACAGCCGACATGCCGACGGATTTGCCGACAGAGGTCATGGACGCTGAAGCGCCCTTCATGGTTGTTTATACGTCCGGCACGACGGGCAAGCCGAAGGGGACGGTGCATTCCCATTGTGGTTTTCTGACAAAGGTCATTGCCGATTTTGTGCTCTGTCAGGATTTCAAACAAAGCGACCGCATTCTCTGGATCAGCGACATGGGTTGGGTGGTTGGTCCCCTTGAGGTGCTGCTGGCAGGGTTTGCCGGTGCGACGATGGTGCTGGTGGAAGGCACGCCGGATTACCCGGACAAGGGCCGCATCTGGCGCCTGGTTCAGGACCACAAGGCAAGTTTTCTCGGCATCGCGCCGACGATCGTTCGTATCTTTATGGCCCATGGCGCGGAATTTGCCGAACAATATGATCTTTCTTCCCTGCGCATCACGGTCTCGACCGGCGAGCCGTGGACGCCGGATTCCTGGCGGTGGTTTTTCCACCACATCTGCAAGGAAAAAGTGCCGATCCTGAATATTTGCGGCGGCACCGAAATTGGCGGCGCGATCATCGGCAGCATTGTGACGCTGCCCTTAAAGCCCTGTTCTTTCAACGCGCCGATGCCGGCGATGGGGGCCGATGTCGTGGACGACGCGGGCAAGGCAATCATGCCCGGCCAGGTCGGCGAACTGGTGTTGCGTCTGCCCTCTATCGGATTGTCACGGGGCTTGTGGAAGGACGCGGATCGCTACATCGAAACCTATTGGAGCACCTTCCCCAATCTTTGGCGCCAGGGCGACTGGGCGGCCATCGACGAAGACGGCATGTGGTACATCCTGGGCCGTTCGGACGACACGTTAAAAGTTGCGGGCAAGCGGACAGGCCCGGCCGAGATCGAAGGCGTCATTCTTGAGACTGGCCTGGTTGCCGAGGCCGCCGCCGTCGGCGTGCCGGATGAAATCAAGGGGTCGGTCGTCGTTTGCGTTTGCGTGCCGGCTGTGGGCGAAACAGCGGACGAGGCCCTGAAGAAAAAAGTTTCCGACGCGGTTGTCGGCGGTCATGGCAAGGCCTTTCTGCCGAAAGACATTGTCTTCGTCGCCGACCTTCCCAAGACCCGGTCCATGAAAATCATGCGCCGCGTTGTGCGCGCCGCCTATCTTGGGATCGACCCCGGCGATCTGTCATCCCTGGTCAACCCGGACACGCTGGTGGAATTGCGTGCGAAGGCCGGCGGGGAAGGCGTGTAAAGAAAACGCGAACGGTTACTTCTTTTGACCCGCCTTTGCGGCGGTTCGGGCGCGACGTTCCAGCCACCAGCCATATTCCGGCGGCCAGGCCGAATAATCCAGCCGGTCGCCAAGGGCCAGCGTGGCGTGAAGCGCCCAGTTCGGGTCGTCCAGCGCGGCGCGCCCGATGGCAATCAGATCGGCGCGGCCTTCCTGCAAAATGGCTTCCGCCTGTTCCGGTTCGGTAATCAGGCCGACAGCAACGGTCGGCACATTGGTTGTCTTGCGCAGCTCTTCTGCCAGCGGCACCTGAAATCCTGGTCCGCGGGGCAGCCCGTCTTTGCGTCCCAGCGTTGCTGCGCCGCCGGACGAACAATCGATGGCATCGACGCCGACCGCTTTTAATGCTTCCGTAAGGGCGATTGAATCCTCAATCGACCAGCCCTTGCTTATGCCGTCGACGACGGACAGGCGGACGAAAAGCGGCCGGTCTTTCGGCCAGACGCTGCGTATGCGCGCGGTGGTTTCAAGCAAGAAACGCATCCGCCCTTTGCGGTCGCCGCCATAGGCGTCTTTGCGGTGGTTCGTCAACGGTGAAAGGAATTCGTGCAGCAGATAGCCATGCGCGGCATGAATTTCCAGAACGTCGAAGCCTGCCTCGACGCTGCGCTTCGCCGCCGCCTGCCAGGCCGCCTGCACGTCTTCGATGTCGTCTAGGGACATCTCGCGCGGGGCCGGGCCGCCGGGCACATAGGCCATGGCCGATGGCGCAATCGTTTCCCATGGCGGATCGCCGCGCGCGGCGTCCGTTTCTCCCAACGGCTGGTATCCTTCAAAGGCGCGTTGATAGCTTCCCTTGTGGCCGGCATGGGCAAGCTGTACCCCGGAAAGCGTCCCATGGGCGCGCGCAAAATCCGTAAAGCGCTTCAACGGCGCGATGTGGTCGTCTTTCCAGATGCCAAGGTCGCCGTGGCTGATGCGCCCGCGTTTTTCAACTGCGGCGGCTTCCGTAAAGACGAGGCCAAAGCCGCCGATCACGAATTTCGAAAGGTGGGAAAAAAGCAGGTCGTTCGAGAAACCGTCCCTGGCGTAATAGACGACCATCGGCGAAAGGACGAGTCGGTTCGAAAACCGCCGACCGCCTAGCGTGTAGGGGGAGAGAAGAAGAGAGATTGCCTCGGTCATTGCAGGCCAAGGTGAGAAGGTTTTTGTTGCTTTGCAAGCAATTTCTAGATATCGCGGCACTTGCCGCGAATATGGATACGTGAAAAGCTGATGGGCTTAAAAGAAATCCTGCTAGGCGGTGCCCCGCCTCGAAGGGACGGAATGCGGAGCGAGGAAGGACACGAACGCTTCAGAGTTTTTTTGCAACGGTTTTGCGCGTCGGTCTGGCAGGGTCGGTGCGTTTGAGGCCATGCTTTCGGCCTCGCCAGGATCGGAGGGTTGCGGGGATGAACGTCATTAGAAAGCCTGTTCGGCGCGAAGAGGAAACGTCCGGGGCGGGCGGTCTTACGCTTCGTGAATTGCTGGCGCAGCGGGRCCAGCTGACAAAAGACACCGGCCATTATTGTGGCGTTACCGAGCTTACGCTTCGCGATTCAGACCCGGTAAAATACGAACGGTTTTATTCACGCATTCATTCCTGCGTGCTGGCGGCACGCGAGGTGGCCCGTTACGTCGCGGCGTCTCCCGGTGGCCGCGAAATGGGCGAATCCCTTTGGGCGTTGACGACACCGGAAGGTGACTCACTTGCCCTTTCCCTCGGCTTCTTCTCCCATTGTGCGGCGATGCCGGTGGCCGTGCGCTACATGATCGATGAAGGCTACGAGGACAACCCCGGCATCCGGGATGGCGATGTCTTCATGACGGATGACGGCCTGACGGGTGGCGCGCCGCATCCGGGCGACACCTATTGTTATGTGCCGATCGTTGTTGCCGGCGAGGTTGTTGGCTGGGCGGTTGGGTTGAACCACATCATGGAGGCCGGCGCGCCGGTTGCCGGCAGCTGGCCAAGTTTTAGCGTCGATACCTTTATGGATGGATTCGTTTTTCCGCCCATGAAGACGGGGGAAAATCTCCGTCAGGCGACCTGGTGGAATTCGCTTTGGAAACGGCGCACGCGGGCGGCGACGCTGAACATTCTCGACGACAAGATGCGTCTTGCCGGTTGTGCGATGATTCACAAGGCAATCCACGAAATCGTCGAGGAATTCGGCTTTGATTATTATCGTCGCGCGATCCGCGAGATCATTGAAGAAAGCCGCCAGCGGATCATGGACAACATTCATGCCCTGATGATCCCAGGCATGCAGCAGGGCTGCGCCTTTCGGATCGCAAAATACAAAGGCATGCAGCAGATATGGCCCCATGCCGACAAGGACCATCTGATCCATGTGCGTCAAAGCCTGGAGATCGACGATCGCGGTCGCGTCGTCGTCGACATGGAAGGGACATCGCGCTGGGGCTATCACGCCTTCAACGGTTTTCCGGGCGGTGCCGATTGCGCGCTTTATCTCAGCATGGTGAACACCTTTTCCCATAACACGAAGGTAACGGCGGCGATCAACCTTGCCGTTGAAAGCAAATATCCAAGAGGCTGCCTCTACAACCCGGACAATGAATTTGCCAGTACCGCCGTCATCTGGGCGCAATCCGTCATGATGAACAGCCTCGCCTTCAATGCCATGAACCGTGCCATGTTTGCGCGCGGTTACATGGAAGAGGCCTTCACGACGGACGGTGACTGGGAAGGTGTGCAGGGTTCCGGCGTGCTTGCCGATGGCACCCCTCACGGGTTTACGAATTTTGAGTGGGTTGGCGGCGTTTCCCGGGGGGCCTTCTGCTACCGTGATGGCGAGCCCATGTGTTGGGCTGAGTGGACGCAGCTTTCGAATGTCGGCAATGCCGAAGAATTCGAATATCTGATCCCGCCTTTCTTCTATCTCGGCCGGTCGCTGCTTCCGGGTTTCTGTGGCCATGGGAAATATCGCGGTGGCCTTGGCCAATCCTCGGTCCACTGGATTGTCGAACCGGGCCAGCGCCTGGGCGTCAGTCACAGCGGCGGCGGCACGGCCATCACGACCTTCCTGGGCATCGGCATGAGCGGTGGTTATCCGCCGCCAAATGCGTTTACCGTGACGGCCCGGGGCACGAATATCGACGCGGTGATCAAGGACAGCGGCGAGACGCCGCGCAATGCCCTTGAACTGATCGAACAGGCTGCAGATGGCACGCTTAAGGTCGATGACCTGAAGGTCTGGAATTACGATCCGCCGGAACTGGAAATGCAGAACAATGATTTATGGGCCAATGCGGCGGGCGCGTCCGGCGGTTGGGGCGACCCGATCGAGCGCGAACTGGACCTGATCCGCGAAGACCTCGACATGGGCTGGGTGCCTTATGAACATGCGGCCCGGGTTTATGGCGTCGTTGCAAACAAAAACGCCGACGGCACATGGACGATTGACGCGGCGGCGACGGAGAAGAAGCGCGCTGAAATTCGCAAGCAGCGCCTTGCCAAGGGACGCCCGGTTTCCGAATGGTGGCAGGACGAGCGCCGCAAGGTGCTGGACCGTGGTTTCAGCGAGGTGATTGCGGACATGTATCGAGGTTCGATGAGTTTTGCAAAATTCGACAACGAGTTTCGCAGTTTCTGGGCCCTCGATTCCGACTTTGTGATTTAGGAGAGGCAAGATGGCAAAGGTGGATAAAGGCCTGGTCGAACAGCTGGTCGAAGGCACAATCAGCCATGAAGACGCGCGGTCGCTTCTCAAGATGGACAACAAAGACCCGGAACGATTCTGGACCTATCTCGAAGTCCTGCAGGCGCGCGTGCCGTGGAAAGATAAGATTATGCTTCGGCTTACCGACCACCTTTACATCGTGTGCAAGGACAACGGTGACCGTGTCGTGAAATGCGACTGCGGCCATGAGTTTGGCGATTATCGGTCAAACTGGAAGTTGGGCGCGTTTATTCGTCTGCGCGAGACGCCGGAAGAAATTCAGGAAGTCTATTATCCGGCCCAGGCCTGCCCCGATCCGGAGTGGGTTGTTATCCGCGAATATTATTGCCCGGGTTGTGCCGCGCAGCTTGCGGTTGAAATAGTGCCCCCGGGCTATCCGATTGTGTTTGAGATGTTGCCGGATCTTGACCGTTTCTACCGGGATTTTGTTGACCAGCCCCTGCCTGACGCAAAACCGGACTGGTACCAGGACCGGACGGGCGAGGTCACCGCCGGCTGGGCCAAAGCCAAGGCTTAAAAAAAGCTCGATCGCGTCCGGTTTTCGGGCGTTCGATTAAAACAGGGGGATTTTTTAATGGCGAAGGCCGCCGCGTCACCGGGTAACGAAAAAAACTACATCCTAGCGCTCGACGCGGGGGGCACGATGACGGATACGATTCTCGTCAAGCCGGATGGCGATTTTACGATTGGCAAGTCGCTGACGAACCGGGAGGACGAGGCATCGAGCTACCTTGAATCCGTTGAAGACGCGGCGAGCAATCTGGGGCTGAAATCAACAGACGTGCACAGCCAGGCATCTGTCGCCATCTATGCCGGGACCGGCATGTTGAACACGCTTCTCACCGGCACCGGCCGCAAGGTGGGCCTTCTGGTGACGCGCGGCTTTGAACATGCAACCATCATGGAAGGTGGGCTCACCTATCTTGGTCAGACTCAGGCTGAAATCCTGCATCAGCAATTGCATGAACACACGCGCCCGATGGTCGATCCGCGCAACGTTGTCGGCATTAGCGAACGGATCTGCGGCGGCAGCTATTTCATGCAGTCCCATATGGGCGCCGGCGAGGTCATGATCCCGGTGAACGAGGCCCATGTCCGCAAGGGTGTGGAACAACTGCTTGCCAGCAATGTGGAAGTGATCGGCATTCTGTTCCTGAATTCCTACGCCAACCCGGAAAATGAGAATACCGCGCGGCAGATCGCCGAGGCGGTTATCGAAAAAAGCGGTCGCAAGGTGCCGGTCGTTACGTCTGCCGATGTCGCGCCGGTTTCACGCGAAAACAATCGCCTGAAGAGTCTGTTGATCCAGTGCTTTGCTGCCGAGCTGACGCGCGAAGCGCTTCGCGGCGTCGAAAATGCCGCGATTAAGGAAGGCTATGAGGGTCGGTTGCTGACGCTGCTTTCCTACGGCGGTGCCGTCAACATGGATTACCCGCGCCTTTACGAGACAATTATCTCCGGCCCCATTGGCGGGCTGATGGGCGCCCAGGTCTTTTCTGAGAAGCTTGGCATCAAGAACGCGATCACGGCGGACATGGGCGGCACCAGCTTTGATGTGGGGCTGATCGTCAATGGCATGTTGGGCATTCGTAAGGACGCCGATTTTGCTGGCCACCGTCTGGCGCTGCCGATGGTGGCGATTGATTCGGGCGGTTCCGGTGCCGGTTCGGCGATTGAGGTCGATGCTTATAAACGTCTGCGCGTCGGGCCGGAATCCGCCGGTGCCGAAGTCGGCATCTGCTACAAATACGATCGCCTGACCGTGACGGATGTGAACGTCGCTCTCGGTTATGTCGATCCCGATTATTTCCTGGGCGGCAAGATCAGCCTCAACAAGGATCGGGCCCTGACCGAACTGGAACGTGTGATTGCAAAGCCGCTTGGCCTTGATGTGTATGAGGCGGGCAGCGGCGTTCTCGAAGTTATCAACACACAAATGCGTGACCTTGCTTCGACGATGATTACCTCGAAGGGCTACAACCCCCGAGACTTCACCATGCTGTGTTATGGCGGCGCCGGGCCTGTCCATATGTGGGGCTATTCGGATGGGATCGATTTGGCGAACGTCATCACCTTTCCCTGGGCGGCGGGGTTCTCGGCCTTTGGGGCGGCCTGCGCGGAATACATGCACCGCTATCACCGCAGTTTTGTCGGCACGGTGCCGAACGGCATGGCGGAAAGCGCAAAAACGGAAATGGCAAAGCAGCTGGATGCCGCCTGGCGTGGCCTTGAAAAGACCGCCAAGGACGAGATGGCTCAGGAAGGCGTTGATCCGAAACAGATCTCCTTCCGCTATGGCGCATATGCCCGTTATCTCGGTCAGCTTGAAAGCTTCGACACGCCGCTTGATTTTGGTGTGCTGAAATCCGCCGCCGATGTTGACCGTATCATCGCCGCCTTCGAAGACATGTATACGAAAATCTATCCAGAGGGTGCGCGCTTTCAGGATGCAGGCTATTCGATTACCGAGATTTATATCCAGGCGGTCGCGCCAAAGCCGAAGCCTGCAATCCGCGAACATCCCATGTCCGGGGCCAAGCCTTCCTCGTCGGCCTATGTTGAAACGCGCAAGGTGTTCCACAAAGGCGTCTGGCAGGATTTTCAGGTCTGGCAGATGGAGGAACTTGCCGCCGGCAACGTCGTCGAAGGCCCCGCCATTATCCGCGACCCAATGACGACCGTCGTCATCCCGCCGGGCAAGCGGATCGAATTCGACAAATACCGCGTCCTGCACTACCGCTAGATGCGCACACCTAGATGCGCGCACCTAGGCGTGTGTGCGTCGTAGCTGCATCCGGTAGGCAAAGCGTTTTGCCGGGTGCAGGTTGACGGCCACCTCCAGAGGCCTTCCCGCCACGTCGAGATAACGCCGCGTGATGTGAAGCCCCGGTGTGCCGGGATCGACGCAAAGCCGCCGCGCCATGTCATCAATGATGACAGTGGCGTTTATTTCCTGATCGATTTCAGCAATCCGTGCGCCGAAACGTTTTTCGATCAGGCGATAGATGGCTTCGGAAACGGTCCCGATTTTGTCGCGTAGGGCGAAGAATCTTTCCGGCAGGTACAGGGTTGTCCAGGCAATCGGCTGGTTTTTCCGGGTGCCGTCGATACGGGTGCCGGCAAGGCGCATGGCTTCGATGCGAAGCCAGCGTTCACCGGGTGCGGCGCCAAGCAGCTTGCATTCCGTCGCGTCTCTGACCGTAATTTCACGCATGTCGTGCACGCAAAGCGTCGTTGCGGCGGCGTATTGTAAAATCTCATCAAGGGAATCGAGAGACTGGACGTAGCGCGCATCGGGCGTTGCGTCACACACGGTTGTGCCGGAACCCTGACGGCGTGAAACCAGGCCATCGCGCTCAATCAGTCGGATGGCATCGCGGATTGTATGTCGGCTGACGCCGAAGGTTTCGCAAAGGGTCTTTTCGGGCGGCAGCGTCGTGCCGACGGCATGTTCGCCGCTGGCAATTGCCTGGTCGAGGGCGGCGGCGACGGCGCGGTAGCGGGGAATGCCCGGCTTCAAGATGTCCGGTTTAGGGACGCCCGATTTCGGCGTGGTCGGCTTCGGCGTGGCCATCCGGCGCGTCACCCAATCACCCCTTTTTTACGTAAATCGGCAATCCGCGCCTTGTCGTACCCAAGTTCTTCGAGAAGCGCGTCGGTATCGGCGCCCAGCGCCGGTGCCGGTTCGGCGCGTGGCGTCTCGCCGGGGACGCGGATGGGGCCAAGCAGCATCTCAAAGCTTTCCCCCGTTTTTGGGTGGAAACGGCCGATGTTGCCGTTCTCCCGGACGAAGGGATTGTCGAGGGCCTGGCGAACGTCATAGACGGGCGCCGCCGGGATTTGGCCCGCGAAATGGGCCAGCCATGCCGTCGTTGTTCGCGCCTGCAAGGCGGCATCCAGCATGTCCGTCAGTTTTTCCCGTTGTTTCAGGCGGTCGGCGAAACTGCGAAAGGCGGGGTCGTCGCCCCATTCCGGATGGCCGACTGCGCGCGCCAGCATTGGCCAGAATTTTTCCTTGTTGCACATGATAAAAATCCAGCCGTCTTTCGTTCGGTAAAGCTGGCTCGGCGTCAGCGATGGATGGCTTGAGCGCGCTTCGCGGGTCTGGTTCACACCTTCGTTCAGGTACCAGGTGGCAAGATAGGAAAGGTTGTGAAGGGACGTGTCGAAAAGACTGGTGTCCAGATCACAGCCCTGGCCCCTTGCGCGTGCGCCCAGCATGCCGGACAGAAGCGCGAACCCGGCCATGACGCCGGTCATCATGTCGATGATGGAAATGCCACAGCGCGACGGCGGCCCGTCCGGCTCGCCGGTCAGGTTTAAATAGCCGGACTCGGCCTGCATCAGATAATCGTAGCCGGGCCAGGCGGCGCGGCTTCCCCCGCGTCCATAGGCCGTCAGGTGGGCACAGACGATGCGCGGGTTGACGTCGCGAAGGCTGGCATAGGTCAGGCCCAGTTTGTCCGGCAAATCGCCGCGCAGATTGTCGAGCAGTCCGTCCGCACTGCGTGCCAGATCGCGTAGCGTTTCGCGCCCCTCGGCTGTCTTCAGGTTCAATGTCAGGCTTTTCTTGTTGCGGTTGAAGCTCTGAAAAAACTCGCTGTCGCCGGAATCGAGAAAATGGGGACCGATGGCGCGCGCCATGTCGCCGCCGTCGGCGGGGTTCTCGATTTTGATGATTTCGGCGCCAAGATCGCCCAGCAGCATCGTGCCGAAGGGACCGGCGCCATATTGTTCGACGGCGAGAATGCGAAACCCGTCCAGGGGCAGCATCGCGTTGCCCCTTAAACCGGGTTCCGCTCGACAAGCTGTCGGGCGATAATCAGGCGCTGGATTTCGTTTGTTCCCTCGCCGATGACCAGCAGCGGCGCGTCGCGGTAATAGCGCTCCAGATTGAATTCCTTGGAATAGCCATAAGCCCCGTGAATGCGCATCGCTTCAAGGGAGTTTTCAATCGCGGCTTCGCTGGCAAAAAGTTTTGCCATGCCGACTTCCATGTCGCAACGTTCGCCAGCGTCAAAAACTTTTGCCGCCTTTTGGGTCAAAAGTCTGGCCGCCTCGACCCGGGTCGCCATGTCGGCCAGCTTCAACTGGATGGCCTGGTGCTGGGCAATGGGCTTGCCGAAGGTCTTGCGCGTTTGCGCGTAAGCCAGCGCCTCGTCGAAGGCGGCCCTGGCAACGCCGACGCCGCGGGCAGCAACGTTGATGCGGCCGATTTCAAGCCCGGACAGCGCTTGGTTAAGCCCCTGGCCCTCTTCGCTGCCGATCAGACGGTCGGCGGGGATGCGGTAATCCTCAAAGCGCATCTCGACCGTATCGACACCGCGATAGCCGAGTTTCTTGAGCTTCTTGCCGACCTGAAACCCCGGTCCCTTTTCGGCAAGGAAAAGGCTGATCCCGCGCGAACGCGGCTCGGCCTTCGGGTCCGTCTTGACAAGCAGGGCAAAGCACGTGCCGTGGAGGCCGTTCGTAATCCAGCTTTTTGTGCCGTTGACGATGTAGCTGTCGCCGTCGCGTGTCGCCGTCGTGCGGATGGCCTGCAGGTCCGTGCCGCCATCGGGTTCGGTCAGGGCAAGACCGCCGCGAAGTTCCCCGGTGGCAAAGCGCGGCAGGAAGGTTTTTTTCTGTTCGTCGGTGCCATAGCGAAGCACGGCGTTTGCCATGATCAGATGCGAGTTGAAAACGCCGGCAAGGCTCATCCAGACGCTGGCGATGCGTTCGACAATCTCGGCATAGAGCGTCGCCTTCAGACCAAGGCCGCCATATTCCTCGGGGATCATCGCGCCGAACAGGCCAAGCGCCTTCATCTTTTCCACGATGTCTTCTGGATAGATGTCGTTCTGATCCAGTTCCAGGACATGGGGCCGCACATCCCGTTCAAGGAATTTGTCGATGCTGTCCAGAATCAGGGTGTCGCTTTCATTCATCGCCATGTCCATAGGTCCTGTTACTGCTTAGTAATTGGCGTCGTCCTCGATGCCATGCCCGCGCTTTGGGACAAGGGCGCTTCGTTCGAAGACCATGAAAACGGTGCCATCGGCCTTTTTGCCGGTTGTGCGGACGGTAACGACACCTGCCGTGGGACGCGTTTTGCTTTCGCGTGCCGCCAGCACTTCGGATTCCGCATAGATCGTGTCGCCGATGAAGACGGGCGCAACCAGGCGGATATCTTTCCAGCCGAGATTTGCAATCGCCTTCTGGCTGACGTCGCTCACGCTCATGCCAAGGACAATGGCAAGGGTCAGCGCGCTGTTAACAAGGGGTTTTCCAAATTCGCTCTTTGCCGCATAGGCCGCGTCAAAATGCAGGGGATGGGTGTTCATTGTCAGCAGCGTAAAGGCGGTGTTGTCATATTCCGTGATCGTCCGTCCCGGCCGGTGCTCGTAAATGTCGCCGATCTGGAATTCCTCGAAAAAACGGCCATAGGATTCGCGGGTGCGATTTGGTCCGACGCGTTTTGCCTCAGCGACCATGGTTTTCTCCAAAAAGGGTGGGTTTCTGCGAAAAAATTTGTCCGGACAAATTTTATCCGACGGGGCTTCATCATGCAAGGTGCGCGCCGTGCAAGGCCTGACCGGGGTCGTTTTAGGAGCGGGAATCAGGGGAGGGTCTAGACGGTGGCGGCGCGCCGTGTGCCGTCGGCGATGGCAGTGGCGGCGTCGAGTTCCAGCGCTTTCTCGGCGCCACCAAGCAGGGTGGCCGAAAGGCCGGCGTGTCGCAGCGCGTCGTAAAGATCGCGGTTCGGTTCCTGGCCGGTGCAGACGACGACATTGTCCACCTCTAAAAGGCGGTCCTCGCCGTCGACGGCAATGTGCAGGCCGTGCTTGTCGATCTTGCGATAGGTGACACCGCCGATTTTATGAATGCCGCGTTTTTTAAGGGTCGTGCGATGGATCCAGCCGGTCGAACGGCCCAGCCCCCTGCCATGGGGCGTCGTCTTGCGTTGCAGCAGATAGATTTCTCGGTAGGCTTTCTTGGTCGCCGGTTCGGCAAGGCCGCCCCCATGGGTGACGGCTTTGTCGACGCCCCAGGTGCCGAAGAAGGCGTCGATGTTCTGGCTTTCCGGCGGCCCTTCCGGGGTTGTCAGATATTCGGCGACATCAAAGCCAATGCCGCCGGCACCAAGGATGGCGACCCGTGATCCGATTTCTTTTTTCCCCTCGATTACGTCCGTGTAAGACAGGACGATGGGGTGGTCGATGCCCTCGATTTCCGGGACGCGCGGTTTGATGCCGGTGGCAAGAACAATCTCGATGTAATTCCCGGAACGCAATTCATCGGCCTTGACGCGGTGGTTCAGCCGCACATCGACGCCGTGTTTTTCAAGCATGTTGCGGTAATAGCGAAGCGTTTCAAGAAACTCTTCCTTGCCGGGGATTTTTACGGCCAGGTTTAGCTGGCCGCCGATTTCCGGGCCAGCATCGAAAAGCGTCACCTTGTGTCCTCGTTCGGCTGCCGTGATGGCATAGGACAGCCCTGCGGGTCCGGCACCGACAACGGCAATTTTCTTGATCTCTTGCGCAGGCGTGATCGGAATTTCCGTCTCGTGGCAGGCGCGCGGATTGACCAGGCAGGACGCCACACGCTCGGTGAAAATATAATCGAGACAGGCCTCGTTGCAGGCGACGCAGGTGTTGATTTCTTCCGGCTTGCCAGCGGCCGCCTTGCGCACAAAATTTGCGTCCGCCAGAAACGGTCTGGCCATGGAGACGCAATCGGCAAGGCCCTTTGCCAGGATATTTTCCGCCACCTCGGGCGTGTTGATCCGGTTCGTCGCCACGACGGGAATGGACAAATGCGTCTTCACGGCGGCGACGATATCGACGAACGCGGCGCGCGGCACCATTTGCGCGATCGTCGGAATTCGCGCCTCGTGCCAGCCGATGCCGGACGTAATCAGGGTCGCGCCGGCCTTTTCGACTTCCCTGCCCTGGAAAATGACTTCTTCCCGGGTGTTGCCGTCCTCAATCAGGTCGATCATTGAAAGCCGGTAGATAAGGATAAAGTCCTCGCCGACGGCCTGGCGTGTGCGGCGCGTGATTTCAAGAGGCAGGCGAATGCGGTTTTCGATTGCCCCGCCCCAGCGATCCGTCCGCTGGTTGACGTGCCGGGTGGTGAACTGGTTCAGCAGATAGCCTTCCGAGGCCATGATTTCAACGCCGTCATAGCCGGCCCGTTTTGCAAGCAAGGCACAATCGACGAAGTCGGCAATGGTCTTTTCGATTTCCTCTTCCGTCATCGCTTTTGGGGTCACCTTGCTGATCGGTGAACGGATGGCCGATGGCGCAAAAGCGGTATCGAGTTGGGAATAGCGGCCCGGGTGTAGAATCTGCATGCAGATGACGCCGCCTTCTTCATGGACGGCTTTTGTGATCTTGGCGTGTTCGGCCACTTCTTCTTGGGTCGTCAGCTTGCCGCAGTCGGGGCCAAGGACGCCTTCGGGATTGGGGGAAACGCCGCCGGTGATGATGAGCCCAACCTGGCCCCGGGCGCGTTCACGGTAAAAGGCTGCCAGCTTCTCAAAGCCCTGTGCTTCGGATTCGAGACGCGTGTGCATGGAGCCCATGAGAACCCGGTTTTTTAGCGTGTAAAAGCCAAGGTCCAGGGGCGCTAAAAGATGCGGATAGGGGCTTGTTTGCGGCATGGGATATCGATCCTTAAAAATGCAGCGCCGTCTTTAGCGCCAGAAATATTTCGAAGCTTTTGGATTGGCAGTGTCCGGGAAAGGCAAATAGCCCATGCCCGAAAAGACCTTTTGCGGCACGACGGCCTGGGCAAAATTCCGCTTGGGGATTTCGTAATAGTAGTTCGCGATACGCTGGTCGATTTCCCAGATTTTCAGGTCCTTGCAGGCATAGTCATAGAGGCCGCTTTTCCGTAGATGCGGAAGCAGAAAGCCGATAAAATATGTATAAATACCGTTTAGAATCAACTCATTACGCGACATACGCGCCGTTTTCAGGTACAGCTTGAAAGTTGCCTTGCGTATTTTTTCGACATGGGATTCAAGGTCCTTGATCGCCAGAGGATACAGCTCGCCCATCGGCGTATCCCACTTTTCCCGGACAAAAATAGCGCCGCCCTCAAGGGCTTCCAGGTAATTTTTTGGAATGGTGAAGGTCGTCCCGATGTCGTTGAGACGAATTTCCTTCAACCCGATGGCGTCCAGGTTGAGAATGATTGCCAGGGTGTAGCAATAGGGAAGCTCCTCGCAGGCATCGCTCCAGTGGTAGATGTCCTCGTTCACGAAAATATCGCGGATCAGAAGAACCCGACCGTCCGGCAGCTCGTAAGGCCCGGTGTCGCCGACGCCAAGCCGGCAGTCGTAATGATCGAAGAACGCCAGCAATTCCGCAGTGGCGTTGAAGGCGAGAAAGGCGTCGTGTTTTTCTTTTTCGTCACGGAAGTCGATGCATTCGCCCAGCAGCCTGTCGATAATATCCTGGTCGTGGATGGCGCAGCGATAGCGGTTCTGCGAATTGAAGATATAGCCATCCTGCCGTTTGCCCCATAACACGCGCTGCGTGAATTTTAACAGCGTGTTGCTTTCCTCGACATAGTCGTTTGGCTCGATTGCTTCCAGCGCCAGCAAGGCACAGCGCCCCATGCCAAAGGACACGCTGCCGACGCAGAAGTCATGGACGCAGTTGATTTTCGTGCCGATTTCTTTGCGCGCGCTGGCGCCAATCTCAATCACGCCTTTGGCTCCGACTTCCCGGGTGATGGCGTCCATAATTTCCGGGTAGCGGTAAAAGCATTGTGCGAAGGCAAGGATTTCGTATTCCTGCCGGGGGATCATGCCGGATGCGCCTTCCGTTGCCCGCAGGACGACCATATCCCACAGGCACCAGGCGATGTAATTGTTGAAATCGTTGAGCTCGTCAATCGTGAGGGAATCACGCAGGACGTCCGCCTCGCTCAAAGGCTCCATAATTTTTGTTTTCATGCGTTGCCGTATGACACGGTCGCCAAGAATGCCGTCTGGAATTGGCGGCAGGTCCGTAAAATTGCCGGTGTAGGTCAGCTTCATGAAGCGTAAGCCGTCGTCGGTCGGCTCATAACGCTTACGCCATTCGGATTGTGGATGGGCAACCATGAGATTTTCTCCCCTGTGTCAGCCGTGTGTCCGCTTGATACCGGTGGTCTCTATAATCGAATTTCGAAAATTCTGGGGGTGTCCAGACCTCCTCGCTATGTTCAAAGGCGTCTACTGGTGCAGGTGAGCTTGCCTGTAATTGTAAAATCTAACTAACGTAAGATTGAAACAAGTCTGGGATCAATCTATCATAATCTTGTCGCTGGATATCTGGAAAGGCGTCCCGTAGCGAGGGACTTTGCAAAACAGGAACGGAACGCGCCATGGCCCTCGATCCCGAAACCCTTGAACAACTGCTCGATACCATCCGCCGCTTCGTAAATGAAAAATTGATTCCGAACGAAGCGCGGGTTTCCGCAGAGGACGCCGTGCCGCCGGAAATCATCGAGGAAATGCGCGCCCTCGGCCTTTTCGGCCTGACAGTGCCGGAAGCCTATGGGGGCCTTGGTCTGACGAATGTGGAAGAGGCGAAGGTCCTGTTTGAACTTTGCCGCGCCTCGCCGGCGTTTCGCTCGGTCATTGGCACAAACATTGGCATCGGGTCGCAAGGCATCGTGCTGGACGGTACGGAAGCGCAGAAACAGGCCTATCTTCCAAAGATCGCTTCCGGCGAGATGATTATTTCCTTTGCCCTGACGGAACCGGATTCGGGTTCCGACGCGGCATCGTTGCGTACGACGGCCATTCGTGACGGCGATGTGTATGTTGTTAACGGCACCAAGCGTTTTATCACGAACGCCCCCCATGCCGATGCCTTTACCCTGATGGCCCGGACGGACCCATCGAAAAAAGGGGCCTCCGGCGTTTCTGCCTTTATTGTTGACCGTGACCTTCCGGGCATTTCCCTTGGCAAGCTCAACAAAAAAATGGGCCAGCAGGGCACCCATGTTTGTGACGTGATCTTCGAAGATTGCCGCGTGCCGGCAGATGCGATTATTGGTGGCAAAGAAAACGTCGGTTTCAAAACGGCGATGAAGGTGCTCGATCGCGGGCGGATTCACATCGCCGCTGTCTGTGTCGGTGTTGCCGAGCGTTTGATCGAAGAATCCCTCTCTTACGCGATGGACCGCAAGCAGTTCGGCGAGCGCATCGCGAATTTCCAACTTGTTCAGGCGATGCTGGCCGACAGCCGCACCGAAACCTACGCCGCCCGGTCGATGGTGATGGACGCGGCGCGGCGCAGGGATGCAGGCGAAAAGATCGGCACGGAAGCATCGTGCTGCAAATATTTTGCCAGCGAGATGGTTGGCCGCGTGGCGGATCGCGCGGTGCAGATTCATGGCGGCGCCGGCTACATCGCCGACTATCCTGTCGAACGTTTCTATCGCGACGTGCGTCTGTTCCGCATTTACGAAGGCACTTCGCAAATCCAGCAGCTTGTCATCGCGCGCAACATGATCCGTGACGCGGAAGGCTAACAGGACACCGCAGGAGGGCGCAGTGGATTTTCAGTTTACCGAGGAACAGGAAGCGCTTCGCGAGGCGGTGATGCGTTTTTCGCGCGAGCGGCTGTTGCCGGATTATATGAAGCGCGAAAAAGAAGGCGTGATCGACCGCGCCCTGCTTCGCGAGATGGGCGCGCTTGGGGTGTTGGGGGTCAGCCTGCCGGCGTCCCTCGGCGGCATGGATGCCTGTTCGATCACCACCGGCCTGGTCATCGAGGCGGTGGCGTATGGTGACTTCAATTTTTCGTACCTGCCGCTTCTAAGCTCGCTGCTGGGGGGGCTGCTGGCCAAGCATGGCAAGCCGGAAATTGTTGAAAAATGGGTGCCGAAGATTGCTGCGGGCGAGGCCATCCTCGCCCTTGGGCTGACCGAGCCCGGCGTCGGCTCCGACGCCGCAAGGCTGACCCTGCGTGCGCGCCGCGACGGCGACGGCAGTGACGGCGACGGCTATGTGTTGAACGGCGAGAAGACGTCCATTTCGGCGGCGGATCAGGCCGAGATCGCCATCGTGTTTGCGCGCACCGGCAGCGAGGAAGCGCGCGCCAAAGGCGTCAGTGCCTTTCTGGTTGAACTGGATGCCCCGGGCATTACGCGAACACGTCTTGACGACGTCGGTACGACCATCATCGGGCGGGGCTCGATTTTCTTTGACGATGTAAAAATCAGCACCGATGCCCTGCTTGGCGAGGAAGGAGCCGGCTTCACCCAAATCATGCAGGGGTTTGATTTCAGTCGCGCGTTGATCGGCCTGCAATGTCTGGCTGCCGCGCGCGCGTCTCTGGATGAAACATGGGCCTATGTTAAGGAACGCCAGGCCTTCGGCTCGCCATTGGTGAAATATGAAGGCGTGACCTTTCCGCTGGTCGAGGCAGAGACGATGTATGAAGCGGCGCGCCTGCTTTGTTACAAGACGCTCTGGCTCCGCGATCAGGGCCGGCCCCATACGGCAGAGGCTGCCATGTGCAAATGGTGGGCGCCGAAACTCAGCTTCGACATGATCCACCAATGCCTGTTGCTTCATGGCCACACCGGCTATTCGAAAGAGACCCCCCATCAACAGCGCATGCGCGATGTGATGGGGCTTGAGATCGGCGATGGCACGGCGCAGATTCAGAAAATCATCATTGCCCGCGAGAAGGTCGGGCGGATTGCCGTTCCGTGGTGATGGCTTAAGGAAGCAGCTTTCCCGCGACGATGGCCAGCGCCAGGATGGCCCCGACCCATTGGTTCGACCGGAATTTACTCAGGCAATCGTCCGGCTGATCGATCTTCAGGGTTACGACCTGCCAGAAGAAATGCGCGCCAAGCAGCGCGAGGCCGGCGTGGAAGGGCCAGCCCAGGCCCATTTCTTCGCCCGCCGCCGCGAAGAAAAGAAGCGCCGTTCCATAGAACAGAAATAGAAAAAGTTTTGTGCGTTTGCCAAGACGGATCGCCGTCGATTTCACGCCGACCCGCAGATCGTCTTCCTTGTCCTGATGGGCATAGATCGTGTCATAGCCAAGGGTCCACATGAAGGCGCCCGCGTATAGCAGCAGCGGCGTGATTTCGAGGCTCCCTTTCACCGCCGTCCAGCCAAGCAAGGTCCCCCAGGTGAAGGTCAGCCCAAGCACCGCTTGCGGCCAATGGGTGACGCGCTTGGCAAAGGGGTAAATAGCGACCAGCCCCAGCGAAGCGATGCCGAGAAAAATTGTGAACGGATTGAAAAAAAGCAGGACGCCAAGCCCAAGCAACAGCAGCACRCCCAAAAACCYATAGGCGTGGCGAAGGGAAATAGTGCCCATTGCCAGCGGYCGGGTGCGGGTGCGTTCGACCCGGGCGTCAAAATCGCGGTCGACGATGTCGTTCAGCGTGCAACCGGCGCTGCGCATAAGGACAGCGCCGATGGTAAAAAGCAGCAACAGGGAAAGATCGGGCGCGCCATCTGATGCCAGGGCCACGCTCCAGATGCAGGGAAACAGCAGCAGCCAGATGCCGATGGGCCGGTCCAGCCGCGCAAGCTTCAGATAGGGGTGCATCGCAATGGGCGCGAAGCGGTCGATCCAACCGGTGGCCGGCGGTTCCGTTACGGCGGTTTTCGTAAGCCTTGTCATCGGCTAAGGTCTAGTCGCTCCGTCGGTTTTCCTCAAGGGCGAGGACGTCGGGGGTGAGCGGTTTGCGAACTTGACGTGTTGTGCAGATGTCCCTTTGTTACCCCAGAAGATCACCGGAAAGGAAAACGCGCCAATCATGACTGCACCCTCGCCGCAGGCGGCCCCTCCCTTAAGCGACATATCCCAGCTTGTTGATTTTCTGGCCTCCGGGTGCAAACCGCCGACCGCCTGGCGGATCGGCACCGAGCATGAGAAATTTATGTTCCGCAAATCGGATCTGGCGCCGGTCCCTTACGAAGGACCTGGCGGTATCCGCGACGTTCTTGAAGGCATGGAGCGTTTTGGCTGGAAGCCGGTCGAAGAAGACGGTCACCTGATTGCGCTGACACGGCCTGGTTCGGGTTCGATCACCCTGGAGCCGGGCGGCCAGATTGAACTTTCCGGCGAGCCGCTGGAAACGTTGCATGAAACCTGCGTCGAAGTTGCCGAACATCGCACCCAGCTTCATGCCGTCACGGAATCCCTTGGTCTGGGTCTGCTTAATTTGGGTTTTCTCCCAAAATGGCCACGCGATGCGGTGCCGTGGATGCCGAAGGCGCGCTACGGCATCATGGGGGATTACATGCCGACGAAAGGGGCCCTTGGCCTCGACATGATGTTGCGCACCTGCACCGTTCAGGTAAATCTGGATTTTGCTTCGGAAGCGGACATGGTGGAGAAGTTTCAAATCTCCATGGCGTTGCAGCCGATTGTGACGGCGATGTACGCAAACTCCCCCTTTGTTGAAGGCCGCCCAAGCGGCTATTTAAGCTATCGTTCCCATGTGTGGACGGATACGGACCCCGACCGTTGTGGCTTTCTGCCCTTCGTCTTCGATGCGGACATGGGCTTTGCGCGCTACGTCGATTACATGCTCGACGTGCCGATGTATTTTGTTCGCCGTCAGGGCAAATACATCGACGCCGCCGGGCAAAGCTTTCGCGATTTTCTGGCGCGTAAATTGCCGGCCCTGCCGGGCGAAGCGCCAACCCTTGACGATTGGGAAGACCATCTGACAACCGCGTTTCCAGATGTGCGCATGAAACGCTTTCTTGAAATGCGCGGTGCCGGTGCCGGGGGCGGCCCTTATCTTTGCGCCCTTCCGGCTTTCTGGGTGGGGCTGCTTTACGACGCGGAGGCACAACGCGCGGCGCTTGACCTTGTTTCCGGATGGGGGATGGACGAACAGGCAAACCTTCGCGAAGACGTTGCGCGCAAGGCGATGGCTGCGCGCATCCATGGGCGTGCAGTGCGGGACGTGGCAGGCGAAGCGCTGAAAATTGCGCGCGCCGGTCTTTGCCGCCGGGCGCGATGCGATCACAAGGGCCGGGACGAAAGCCATTTCCTCGACGTGCTGGACGCGACGGTGGCAGGGGGCGTGACGTTGGCCGAAGATCTGCTGGACCGTTACGCCAATCGCTGGGGCGGGCGCATCGAATCAATCTATGAGGAATGCGCTTATTAGAAGAATGCGGGTGCTTTTTTTACTGGGACGCCGTGCCGCCGACCGTAAGCTTGTCGATCAACAGGCTTGGCTGACCGACGCCGACGGGCACGCCCTGGCCCTCCTTGCCGCAGGTGCCGATGCCGGGGTCGAGTTTTAAATCATTGCCGATCTTTGAAACCTGTTTCAGCACATCGGGGCCGTTGCCGATCAGCGTTGCGCCCTTGACCGGCGCCGTGATGCGGCCGTCTTCGATCAGATAGGCCTCGGTCGCCGAAAAGACGAATTTTCCCGACGTGATGTCCACCTGACCGCCGCCGAAATTGACAGCAAAAAGGCCTTTTTTTACCGAGCGGAGAATGTCCTCCGGAGGCGTGGTGCCGGCCAGCATGTACGTGTTCGTCATGCGTGGCATGGGTTGGTGGGCAAAGCTTTCCCGCCGCCCATTGCCGGTTGGTTTCACGCCCATCAGCCGGGCATTTTGACGGTCCTGCATGTAGCCTTTAAGGATGCCGTCCTCAATCAGAACGGTGCGCTCGGTGGGTGTGCCTTCGTCGTCGATGGTGAGCGAGCCGCGCCGGTTCGCCATGGTGCCGTCGTCAACAATGGTGACGCCTTCCTTCGCAACGCGCTCGCCGATCAGGCCTGAAAAGGCGGACGTTTTTTTGCGGTTGAAGTCACCCTCAAGGCCATGGCCGATGGCTTCATGCAGAAGAATACCGGGCCAGCCCGGCCCCAGAACCACCGCCATCTCACCGGCGGGTGCCGGGATGGAGTCCAGGTTCACCAGCGCCTGGCGCAGGGCTTCGTCCACCTGATGCTGCCAGTTCTCCGGGGCAAGCCAGGCGTCATAGGCGCTTCGGCCCCCGACGCCGTAACTGCCGGCCTCCATGCGGTCGCCCTTGCCGACAACGACGCTGACGTTCAGGCGCACAAGCGGGCGCAAATCGCTGGCCCGCTCGCCACCGGCGCGCAAGATCTGGATGGCCTGCCATTCGCCGGTAAGCGAGACCGTGACCTGGCGAACGCGGGGGTCTTTCTGGCGGGCATAGGCGTCGATGGCGGCCAGCACGCGCAGTTTGTCCTCGAAATCCACATGATCCAGGGGATTGTGATCGGAATAGAAATGCTGATTGGTGCCCAATGGCGCCGCCATCAGGCTGCCGCCATGGCCTTTGCTGACCGCGCGCACCGTTTGCGCGGCGCGGCGCAGCGTCGTTTCGTCAAGATGGGACGCATGGGCGTAGCCTGCGGCCTCACCGGAAATTGCGCGCAGCCCGAACCCGTGGGAGGAATCGAAGCTCGCGCTTTTTAACTTGCCATCGTCAAAGACAAGGCTTTCCGATTGCCGGAATTCCAGAAAAAGCTCGCCGTCATCGGCACCGGCGACGGCGTCATCGACAATCCGCTCGACGCGGTTCCGGTCAAGCTCCGTGCGCGTAAAAAAGAGATCATCCGTCGTTGCGAAATCGGATGCGGCGAAATCGGATGCGGCGAAATCGGACGTGGGCAGATCGGACGTGGGCAGATCGGACAAGCTGGGCCTCCATCTATTTTTAGCGACATACGCCGTCACCCTATCACACATGTCGGCCCCTAGGGCCTGTGAGCAGCCAGTCCTTTGGGTCCGTGCCAGCGGCAAAAGGGGGGGGGCCGAGCCGGGATCATTTTGTCGCTTTGCGGGGTGTTATTGGTTGGAAATGCCTTGAAATTCGCCAAAAACCGGCATTGTTTTGTGGCCTCGCAGGGGGACAATCCTTCGGGGAAGCCCCTCAGCTTCCGGTCTGGTTGTTTAGAATCCCATTAAAGTAAGGTGTGATCCTGCTCTTAAATTTTCTGCCTTTTCAAGACCCTTGGTCGGGCGACTTTTTTTGCGCCGTCGCTAGAAAATACTTTTTCCGTCCGGCGTTCTTATGATAAGGACTTATAGCCATAACGATTGTAAGTTATAGCGACATATATAAGAATTAAGTCGCGCCATATAGGGATGGGTGCCACACTGGGTCCTTCGCCTTTGTCACGCGGTCAGATCTTTCATGCCGTTCCAGGGCGGCGATTTTTTTCTTTCGGGATTTACCAATTTTACCAGTTGTAAGGGGGGGCTGAGGCCCATGGCTTTCGGTCGGCGACTTTTCTATCTTGTAGCGTTTTTGATTCTTGGTTTTGGCGCGAATACCGCCGCAATGGCGGATCAGCCAAAACCCTGGCAGTTTGGATTTCAGGATGCCGTGACTCCGGTCATGGAACAGATGAACGATTTTCACAATTTGCTGCTCGTCATCATTACGGCGATCACAATTTTCGTTTTCGTTTTGCTTGGTTACGTCCTTTATCGTTTCAGCGCGAAGCGCAACCCGGTCCCTTCAAGGGTTTCCCACAACACGCCGGTCGAAGTGATCTGGACGCTGGTCCCCATCCTTATCCTGATTGTCATCGCGATTCCGTCCTTCCGTCTGCTGTATTTCGTGGACCGGGTGGAAAACGCGGACATCACGATCAAAGCGGTCGGGCATCAATGGTACTGGTCCTATGTTTACCCGGACGCGGACGACCTCACCTTTGATTCTTTCGTGGTGGAGGACGACGATCTTGAAGAAGGGCAACCCCGGCTGCTTGCAACCGATAGCGCGGTTGTGGTGCCCGTCAACAAGACCATTCGTGTGCTTGTTACGGCGACGGATGTGTTGCATGCCTGGGCGGTGCCTGCCTTTGGTGTCAAGATTGATGGGGTCCCGGGACGGCTGAACGAAACTTGGTTTCGCGCCGAGAAGGAAGGCACCTATTACGGGCAATGCTCGGAGCTTTGTGGCACAAATCACGGCATGATGCCGATTACGGTGAAGGTCGTCTCGCAACAGGCCTATGAGGCCTGGCTTAAAGAGGCGAAAGAAGAATACGCAATCGATGATACCGCCAATCGCGAATCCCGCGTCGCGCGGATCAACGTCCAGCAATAGCATTAGGATTGGAGAGCGCAGGCCATGAGTGAGGGTGCTGTTACGGCTGAGGAATTACGCTATCGCACAGGATGGCGGCGTTGGGTCTTTTCAACAAACCATAAAGACATCGGAACCATGTACCTGATTTTGGCGGGTATCATGGGGATCGTTGGGGCCGCGGCGTCCATTCTGTTTCGGATGGAACTGCAGGAACCGGGTCTTCAGTTTGTGTCGGATGGGCACGTCTTTAATGTGCTGATCACAGCCCATGGGCTGCTCATGGTCTTCTTTTTGGTCATGCCTGGGTTCATCGGCGGGTTCGCAAACTGGATGGTGCCGTTGATGATTGGCGCGCCGGATATGGCGTTCCCACGGATGAACAATATCAGTTTCTGGCTGTTGGTGGGTGCCGCGGCCATGCTGGTTGGGTCGCTGTTTGTAAGCGGTGGACCCGGCGATGGTGTCGGCACCGGCTGGACCATTTATCCGCCTTTGAGTTCAAGCGTCGGCCATGCAGGTCCGGGGGTCGACATGGCGATCTTCAGCCTGCATCTTGCTGGTGCGTCCTCGATCCTGGGCGCGATCAACTTCATCACGACGATCTTCAACATGCGTGCGCCGGGCATGACGCTGCATCGGATGCCTCTGTTTGTCTGGTCGATTCTGGTGACGGCCTTCCTGCTGTTGCTTTCGCTGCCGGTTTTGGCGGGCGCCATTACGATGCTTCTGACGGATCGCAATTTCGGCACGACCTTTTTCGAGGCGGCCGGCGGCGGCGATCCGATCCTCTTCCAGCATCTTTTCTGGTTCTTCGGCCATCCAGAGGTCTATGTGCTGATCTTGCCGGCCTTCGGTGTCATCAGCCAGGTTATCTCGACCTTCTCGAAGAAGCCGATTTTCGGCTATCTCGGCATGGCCTATGCAATGATTGCCATTGGCGTTGTCGGTTTCATTGTCTGGGCGCATCACATGTATACGGTGGGTCTGGATGTTGATACGCGGGCCTATTTCATTGCGGCGACACTGGTTATCGCGGTGCCAACCGGCATTAAAATATTCAGCTGGATTGCCACAATGTGGGGTGGTTCGATTACATTTTCGACGCCGATGCTGTTTGCCATTGGCCTGATCGTATTGTTCACCCTTGGTGGTGTGACGGGGGTCGTGCTGGCGAATGCGGGCATGGATATTCCGCTTCACGATACCTATTACGTCGTGGCGCATTTCCATTACACGATGTCGATGGGCGCGTTGTTTGGTCTGTTCTCCGGCTTCTATTACTGGCTTGGCAAGATGAGCGGACGGCAATATTCGGAATGCCTCGGCAAGCTGCATTTCTGGATCACCTTCATTGGCGTGAACATCATTTTCTTCCCGCAGCATTTTCTTGGGCTGGCAGGCATGCCGCGGCGCGTTCCCGATTACCCGGATGCCTATGCCGGCTGGAACATGGTGTCCTCGTTTGGTGCTTATTTCACCGCCATCGGGACGCTGGTGTTCCTCTACATGCTTTTCCGGACATTCACCTCCGGCAAGAAGGTTCCCAACAATCCGTGGGGTGAAGGTGCAACGACGCTGGAGTGGACGGTTACGTCCCCGCCGCCCTGGCACTCTTTCGATGAGCTGCCGCGAATCCGCTAAGCACGGGTTGCGCGCAGGTCACGGATCTTAGGAGTTTAGCGTGTCGGAAGGTTCGATCGATACTACGGCAATGTCTGGGGAAGCTGTCTTTGCGGGCGGCTCCCGTGCTCAGGACTTTTTCCAGCTCCTGAAGCCACGAGTGATGTCCCTGGTCCTCTTCACCGGGGCTGTCGGTCTGCTGCTTGCGCCGGGAAGCCTTCATCCGGTGCTGGCGGGGATGGCGCTTCTCTGCATTGCCGTCGCAGCCGGTGCAGCCGGTGCGATCAACATGTGGTATGACCGGGACATTGACGCCAAAATGCAACGGACCTGTACGCGGCCGTTGCCTTCGGGGCGCATTGTTCCGGATGAGGCGTTGAGTTTTGGCGTCGTGCTGGCGATAGGTTCCGTCGCCATGATGGGGCTGGCGGTCAATTGGGTGGCGGGTGCTCTACTCGCGCTGACCATCGGCTTCTACGTTTTTATCTATACAATGTGGTTGAAGCGGCGGACGCCTCAGAACATCGTCATCGGCGGTGCTGCGGGTGCCTTTCCGCCGATGGTTGGCTGGGCGGCTGTGACTGGCGATATAAGTCTCGGTCCGATCGTGCTTTTCGCCATCATCTTCCTGTGGACGCCGCCGCATTTTTGGGCGCTTGCTCTTTACCGCTGCGGCGATTATGCGAAGGCAGGCGTGCCGATGCTTCCTGTGGTGGCGGGTGCGCGTGCGACCCGCAGACAGATTCTGATTTACACATTCCTGCTGATTCCGATGACATTGGTCCCCTTCTTTATCGGACTTGCGGGCCTCTTTTACGAAAGTGTCGCCGCCCTTCTCGGAGCCGTTTTTCTGGTAGCGGCCTTTCGCGTGTGGTTCGACACAACGGACCGTTCGGCGCGGCAGATGTTCGCGTTTTCGATTCTCTATCTCTTTCTCCTGTTCGCCGCGCTGCTGGTGGACCGGGGTTTGCAATTAGCAGCCTGAGAATCGGCAACCTAAGGTGGACGTGGCAGTGGCATTAAACGACGACAGAAAGAAAAATTTGCGCACGAAGAATCTCGTTCTTCTTGCCGTTTTGGTTGCTTTTATGGCGCTGGTCTACGTTGTGTCGATTGTTCGCATGGGGGCGCAGGGGTGATCGGTCCGAGACGAAATCAGGCAATTCTGGCGAGCCTCATTGTTCTCGTCGCCGGCATGACGGCGCTTAGTTTTGCGTCGGTGCCACTGTATCGCCTGTTTTGTCAGGTGACGGGCTATGGGGGGACGCCGCAAATTGCCACGGTCCGTCCAGACACGGTTGGCGAGCGTGAAATCACCGTTCGCTTCAATTCGGATGTCGATCCCAAGCTCCCCTGGGCCTTCCAGCCGTTGCAAAGGGCGGTAAAGGTCAAGGTTGGAGAGGAAAAGCTGGCATTTTTCCAGGCGACAAATCGCTCGGACAAGCCGCTTGTCGGCACGGCTACCTTTAACGTGACGCCGCTGAAGGCGGGCCTTTATTTCAATAAGATTCAGTGCTTCTGTTTTGACGAACAACGGCTTGATCCGGGCGAGAGTGCGGACATGCCGGTTTCTTTCTTTATCGATCCGGAAATTTTGAAGGATCCAAACCTGAACGATGTCCAGACAATCACCCTTTCCTATACGTTTTTCCGCTCCTTAAGTGCACGCGAAGAGGAAGAAGGCGACGGCGGTCTTGTCCGCATGGCGGCTTCGACGTTCCAGGCGTTGCCAGGACAAGGGGACAGAAACGCGTTGCAAAGGATTTCGAGCCCCTTGGAAGGAAGTCTAAATGAGTAACAGTCACGCCGCGTCCCATCCGCATCCCTATCACCTGGTCAACCCAAGTCCGTGGCCGTTCACCGGCGCTTTGTCGGCGTTGGTAGCTTTTGTCGGCGCGGTCTATTTCATGCACAGCGATCGCATGCTTGTGGATGCGGTTGTCCTTATCCTGGGTGTTGTCGGCATTCTTTACACGATGGCGCGCTGGTTTTCGGATATCACGCAGGAAGGCGAACATCAGGGGCATCACAACCCTGTTGTGCAGATTGGTCTGCGCTTTGGCATGTCGCTTTTTATCATGTCGGAAGTGCTTTTCTTTGCGGCCTTCTTCTGGGCCTATTTCAACGCGTCCCTCTTTCCGACGGAACAGGTCGGCAGCGTTTGGCCACCAAACGGGATGGAGGTTTTCGATCCTTGGGGTATCCCGCTTGTCAATACGATCATTCTGCTTTCGTCCGGCGTGACGCTCACGATCGCCCATCATGGCTTGCGCCATGGCAGCCGGGGCAAGATGATTGGCTGGCTTGCGGTTACGGTCCTGCTCGGCATTACCTTTACGGCCTTTCAGGCCTATGAATATCTCCATGCGCCTTTCCGGTTCATCGATGGGATCTATCCCACGACCTTCTTTATGGCGACCGGGTTTCACGGTTTTCATGTGATCGTCGGCACGATTTTCCTTTCCGTGATGCTGTTCCGCGCCATTTCCGGACATTTCAAGCCGGAACACCATTTCGGCTTCGAGGCGGCGGCCTGGTATTGGCACTTTGTTGACGTGGTGTGGCTGTTCCTGTTCACCTGCGTTTACTGGTTGCCGACAACTTAAGAGAGGCGAAGCCATACGAATGGAGGAAGATCCCACCAAGACTGTTTCTTCCATTCGCGCCGGCATTGCGGGGCGCTGCCCCGCTTGCGGGAAGGGAAAACTCTTTCAAGGCTATCTAAAGGTCGCAGGCCGATGTTCGGTCTGCGGCCTTGATCTTTCCGAATATGAAAACGCGGATGGTCCTGCCGTCTTCGCCATCCTTCTGCTTGGCTTTCTTGTCGTCGGGCTGGCGTTGTTTGTCGAAGTCCGATATCAGCCGCCTTTCTGGCTGCACGCGCTTCTTTGGTTCCCATTCATTCTGCTGAGCGTTTATCTGATGCTGCCGCGTCTGAAAGGCTGGCTTATCGGTGCCAGCTACAAATACCGATCCCATCATCGGGGCGAGGCACCCTAAAGGTGGCGTTTTCCTTTCGACCGACCCTGTGGCCAACGCTGCTGACCATTCCAGCGGTTCTGGTGTTGCTTGCTATGGGAAGCTGGCAGTTGGACCGCCTTCAGTGGAAGCGGGCCATCCTCGCCGAGATGGAAATGAACCTAGCCAAACCGCCGCTTTTGCTGCCTGCCTCGATTGCCGATCCGAAGGGCTTCGCGTTTCGCCGCGTTCACGTCACGGGTCGCTTTCTTCACGACCGGGAAATGCATTTAAGCATCCGCGTTCGCAATGGCCGGCCCGGTGTTGAGGTCGTCACGCCGCTTCGGCGCGAGGACGGCAGCGTGATAATGGTCAATCGCGGCTGGGTGCCGATGGACAGGCAAGAAGCCGAAAGTCGACCGGCGGGTCTTGTTTCTGGCGTCATCACGGTTGAAGGCGTTCTCCGCATGGACAGGCCGAAGGGCGGGTTTACCCCGGAGAACGTGCCCGAGGAAGGGTTGTGGTTTCATGTGGACCTGGCGGAGATGGGCCGTTTTGCCGGCGAAGATCGCGTGCTGCCCGTCCTTCTGGAGGCGGGCCTCGCCGAAATTCCAGGCCGGTATCCGATTGGCAAAGCGCCGGTGATTGATATCAAAAACGACCACCTTGCCTACGCCATCACCTGGTATTTGCTGGCCCTCATTCTTGTGGTTATCTATTTTATTTACCATCGGCGCGCCCGCAACTGATCGGCGTCCTTGCTGCCGAATGGGGCTTGCCAGATGTGGCTTGTCGGAGAGGCGGGCTGTGGATAGGTTCTGGGTATCGCCGCGCGGCGCGGAAATTTTGGAGATGGCATTTGCGTTACGTCAGTACCCGGGGAGAGGCCCCCGAGCTTCCCTTCGACAAGGTTTTGTTGGCCGGTCTTGCCAGGGATGGTGGCCTTTACGTGCCTGCGGTCGTCCCCCATTTTTCGGCGGGTGACCTTGAAGCCCTAAAAGGGCTTTCCTATGCCGACCTTGCCGTTCGCGTCATGGCGCCATTTCTTGGCGACAGCATCGCGGAAGCGGATTTTGCGCAATTGGTGCATGAGGCTTATGCCGGGTTCGATGATCCGGACGTGGCCCCCCTGCGTCAGCTGGAGCCGGATTTGTGGCTGCTTGAGCTTTTTCACGGGCCGACCCTGGCGTTCAAGGACTACGCCCTTCAGGTCGTAGGCCGGCTTTTCGACCATGTGTTAAAAGCGCGCGGATCCCGCATCACGGTGCTTGGCGCGACGTCTGGCGACACCGGCTCGGCGGCGATCGAAGCCTGCCGTGATCGCGATTCCATCGACATCTTTATCCTGCATCCGAAAGGGCGGGTCTCAGAAGTGCAGCGCCGGCAAATGACGACGGTCACTGCCGCCAATGTCTACAATCTGGCGATTGAAGGAACCTTCGACGATTGCCAGGATTTGGTGAAGGCGATGTTCAACGACATCCCTTTTCGCGATGCGCTTCAGCTTTCCTCGATCAACTCCATCAACTGGGCGCGCATTCTTGCCCAGACGGTTTACTATTTTCATGCGGCGCTGGCCCTTGGCGCGCCGGAAAAGCGAATTTCCTTCGCCGTGCCGACGGGAAATTTCGGCAATGTCTATGCGGGCTATGTGGCAAAGCAGATGGGCCTGCCGATTTCGCGTCTCGTCATTGGAACAAACCGGAACGACATTCTTTATCGCTTCTTCACCACCGGTGAGATGGCGATTCGCGGGGTAGAGCCAAGTTTAAGCCCGGCAATGGATATTCAGATATCAAGCAATTTTGAACGCTATCTTTTTGATCTCTATGGGCGCGATGGCAAACGGCTTGCCGGGGCGATGACGACTTTTCGTCGTGACGGTCGCCTGGAAGTTGAAAAAAGCCTTCTTGATAAATCCCTTGAGGTTTTTTCCCCTCATCGTCTGGACGACGAAGAAACGCTGTCAACCATTGCGACGGTGTACCGGGAAAACGGGTTTTTGATCGATCCCCACACGGCGGTGGCCGTGGCAAGCGCGCGCAGCTTTGCGCCCCAGGCCGACGGCCCGGTGGTGGCCATGGCCAGCGCGCATCCGGCAAAATTTCCGGACGCRGTTGAAAAGGCGACGGGYATTCGCGCYGATYTGCCGCCGCAGCTTGCCGGTCTTTTTGAACGYGAMGARCGYATGGYGACGCTTCCCAATGATCTGGCGGCGGTGGAAGCCTATATCGGGGCTTGCYCAAAGGGGGCGGCATGACGGTGCGTGTCACCCGCCTTGCAAATGGTTTTCGCGTGGCGACGGATCGGATGGAAGGCGTCGAAAGCGCAACGATTGGCGTCTGGGTCGGTGCCGGCACCCGCTATGAAGACGCGGCGACGAACGGGGTGGCGCATCTTCTGGAGCACATGGCCTTCAAGGGCACTAAAACGCGTTCTCCCAAGGAAATCGCCGAGGCAATCGAGGCCGTTGGCGGCAGCCTGAACGCCTATACGTCGCGGGAACAGACCGCCTACCATGCCCGCGTGCTTGGTGCCGATGTCGGCCTTGCCATCGATTTGCTGGCGGACATTCTGCAACGCTCCGTTTTTGATGACGACGAGCTTTCCCGCGAGCGTGCGGTCGTTGCCCAGGAAATAGGCCAGTCGGAAGACACGCCGGACGATGTGATTTTCGATCGCTTTCAGGCGGTGTGTTATCCGGATCAGCCGATGGGTTGGCCGATCCTTGGTACCCAGGAAAGTTTAAGCCGGCTCTCGCGTGAGGCGATTCTTGGCTACCTTGGCGACACCTATCACGCGGGCCGCATGCTTTTGGTGGGGGCCGGTGACGTGGAACATGACCGCGTTGTTGAACTTGCCGAGCGCGCCTTTTGTTCCCTGACGCCTGAGGCGGTGCCGGCGCCCAAGCCCGCCCGCTATGTCGGTGGGGAGTTCAGGGAAGCGCGCGCGCTTGAACAATTGCACCTCGTCCTTGGCTTTCAGGGATGCGGCTATCGCGACCCTGATTTCTACGCGATGTCGGTTTATTCGACGTTGCTTGGTGGCGGTATGTCGTCGCGTCTTTTTCAGGAAGTGCGTGAAAAGCGCGGCCTTGTTTATTCGATCCACAGCTTTTCTGCCGCCTATGGGGATGGCGGGTTGTTTGGAATCTATGCCGGAACCGGCGAAAAGGAGGCAGCCGAGCTGCTCCCCGTTATTGTTGAAACCATTCAGCAGACGGCGGTGGATTTGCAGGAGGAAGAAATTGAACGCGCAAAAGCGCAGTTGAAAGCCGGCATTCTGATGTCCCGGGAAAGTTCGGCCGCGCGCGCGGAACAATTGGCCAATCAATTGCTGATTTACGATCGTCCGCTGACGACGGGGGAAATTGTGGCCAAAGTCGAGGCGGTTGACGCGGCTTCGCTTGCGCGCGTTGTGACGCGGCTTTTCGAAAGCCCGCCGACTCTTGCCGCCTTGGGGCCGCTTGCAAATCTGGAAGATTTTTCCCGCCTGAAGGCGCGCCTTGCGTAATTGCGATCTTTTTTAAGGCGTGATCTTTTTAAGGCGAAGGTTTTAGGCGTTGCCGATGTCGCCGGAAAGATTGCTCCAGTCAACGCCGATCTTTGCCATGGCCGCTTCCCATTTGGTGGTGAGGGTCTCGTCGAAAAGCAAATCTTCGTCCGCCGAGGCATGCAGCCAGCCATTGCCGCAGATTTCCATTTCCAGCTGGCCGGGGCCCCACCCGGCATAGCCAAGGGCGACCATGCTTTTCCGTGGCCCGCGTCCTTCGGCAATGTCGCGCAGGATTTCAGCCGACGCCGTCAGGGCGACCTGGGCATCAATCTGGAGGGTGCTGTCCTGATGGTAATCGGCCGAATGCAGGACGAAGCCCCGTTCGGCTTCGACGGGCCCCCCGCAATAGAGGCTAATTTCCAGGCCGTCCGCCGTGGCATCGATCCCAAGCTGGGCAAGCAGATCGGGCAGCGGCGCCATGCCGACCCGGCGGTTGATGACCAGCCCCATCGCGCCTTCCGGCCCATGTGCGCACATATAGATAACGGCCCGCGAAAAGCGCGGGTCCTGAATCTGGGGGGTTGCAATTAGAAGCTGCCCAGAAAGATATCCCTGAAGCGTTGGTTTTGCTGTTCCCATGGCCTTTCCACCGTTTCGGTTAGACTATAGTTTGGGCACCAATCGGTAAACGCAAGCTTACCTGAGGCATGTAAAACTTTCGTGACCCACAGAAATCCGGGCGATCAGGCTATTTTAAGGCCTTATACTGGGGTGCAATGGTTTCAAAATTCCTCTGGATTTGGATGATGCGGTGCGGTGTTGCCGTGATCGTGCTTGCCTGCGCCGCCTTGGCGGTGGCGGGGGCATGGCAGACAAGTTCTGCCGCCAGTTCTTTCTGGACGCATGAGGGTCTGGATTCGAACGCCCACCCGGCGCGGCTGCGCCTGCTTGTCGGCGGCGTTGCGGCGGGTGATCCAGCGAGCCTTCTTCTTGGCCTCGAGTTTGAGATACTGGCGGGCTGGAAAATCTATTGGCGCACGCCCGGGGATGCCGGTTATCCGCCTGAGATCGATTGGGCGGGTTCGGAAAATATCGACGCGCCTGCGATCCGCTGGCCAGTCCCGGAACGTTTCCACGTACTTGGGCTGGAAACCCTCGGCTATCATGATGGCGTTGTCTTGCCGATTGCGGCGCGCCTGAAGGACGCAACAAAGCCCACGCGCCTCCGCGCCAAGATTTCCTATCTCGTCTGCGACGAAATCTGCATACCGGGCGATGCGGTGCTTTCCCTCGATCTTGGTGCGGCGGATCTTGGTGCGGCGGATCTTGATGCGGCGGATCTTGGCGAAGCCGCCACCGCCCGCGCGCAGATCATCCAGGCGCTCACGCGTGTTCCGGGAGACGGCGTATCCGCCGGTCTGGCCATCGAACGGGCGGAATATTCAGCGGACGACAGCCTGCTTGCCGTAACCGTTCGCTCGGTAGCGCCTTTGCGTACGCCGGACCTTTATGTCGAGGGTCCGGAAAATTATTTTTTTGCAGCGCCCAGCGTGCATTTTTGGGAAGGCAAGCGCCGGGCGATTTTTCGCCTGGCCGTTGAAGGGCCGGACGGGGCATCGCCAAAGCAAAATGCGATGCTTGGCATGGACCTACGCCTCACCCTTGTGGATGGCCTGGGGGGTGCGAATTTGCGCGCGGCTGAGGTGCAGATTACCGTCGCGCCGGCAAACGCCGCCGCCTTTGCCGATCTGACATTTGTCGCCGCCATTCTTCTGGCCATTCTCGGCGGCCTGATTTTAAATTTGATGCCCTGCGTGCTGCCGGTGCTTTCCCTGAAGCTGCTTGCGATTGCGGGGCATGGCGGTGCGCCGAGGGCGGTTGTGCGCAAAAGTTTCCTGGCGACGTCCGCCGGGATTCTTTTTGCGTTTCTTATTTTGGCGACGCTTATCTTTCTTTTGCGCAGTGCCGGTCAGGCCGTCGGCTGGGGCTTTCAGTTCCAATCGCCTTTCTTCGTTCTTTTTATGGTCGTCCTGCTGGTTCTTTTTGCTGCAAATCTCCTTGGTTTTTTTGTGGTGCGTATGCCGGTGACCGTGCAGACCTATCTTGCCGCCCGGGGTCATGGCGAAGGAAGTGTTGCGCATTTTCTGACGGGCATGTTTGCGACCGTTTTGGCGACGCCCTGTTCGGCGCCCTTTCTCGGCACCTCAATCGGCTTTGCGCTTTCCCGTGGGGCGGTGGAAATTTACGCCATTTTTGTGGCGCTCGGCCTTGGCCTGGCGATTCCTTACCTTCTCATCGTGCTGTTTCCCGGTCTTGCGACCCGGCTTCCCAGGCCGGGCCCATGGATGGGGGGGTTGCGCCGGGTGCTTGGGGTGGCCCTTCTTGCGACGGCGGTCTGGCTGCTGACGGTGTTTGCCGGCGAGGTTGGCACATGGGCAAGCCTCATTGTCGGGGCCTTGATGGCGGGCCTGTTGCTTGCGGTCGGGCTTCGCGAACGCTTTTCACGCGCCCGGCCAATGCTTACGGTTCTGGCCGCTCTTTTCCTTGGATTTCCGTTTCTGTTGACGGCCTATGGGCCAACGTTTTTTCCTAGCCCGGACCGCGTTCATCTTGAATCTTCGGATGGGCCTTGGCAGACTTTTGACCTTGCTGCGATTCCGGGCCTCGTTTCGCAAGGCAAACTTGTCTTTGTCGATGTGACGGCGGATTGGTGCATCACCTGTCAGGCGAACAAGGTGCTGATCCTCAACCGTGGCGAGGCGGCAAGGCGGCTTCGTGGCCGCGATGTCGTCGCCATGCGTGCCGACTGGACGCGCCCGAATGAAAAAATCGCCGCCTATCTTGCGCAATTCGGTCGCTTTGGGATTCCGTTTAACGTCGTCTATGGGCCGTCTGCGCCTGCCGGCATTCCCTTGCCGGAATTGTTGACCCAGAACGCCGTTCGCGAAGCGATGGCGCGTGCGAAGGGCGCGGAATAAGGGGGGCTGCGAAAGCCCGCAAAGAAATTGGGGATGAAACCGGCGCGCCTTTCCCTTTAAGCTAGGCGGCTGAAATGGGCACCGTATGCAGGGCCAAGGAGAGGATAGCGAGATGACGATCAAAACAGGCGACCGGGTTCCATCGGTCACGATACAACAGCTAACGAAAGATGGGCCGCAGCAGGTTTCCACCGATGCCTTCTTCAAGGGGAAGCGCGTCGTTGTTGTCGGCGTACCCGGTGCTTTTACGCCGGTTTGTTCGGCCAAGCATCTACCAAGCTTTGTTCAGAATGCCGAAGCGATGCTGGCGAAGGGCGTAGACGTGGTCGCCTGTCTTTCCGTGAACGATGCGTTCGTTATGGCGGAATGGGCGAAGTCGCAGAACACCGGCGACAAGGTTGTCATGCTTGCTGATGGCAATGCCAACTTTACGAAGGCGGCTGGGTTTCATCTGGATGCAAGTGGCTTCGGCATGGGCCTGCGTTCGCGGCGTTTTGCGATGCTGGTCGAGGACGGCGTTGTCAAAAATTTGCAGCTTGAAGAAGGCGGCGCGTTGGAGGTGAGCACGGCCGAGAACATGCTGGCCGCTCTTTAGGCCGCTTTCGTCCAGCGGTTTATCCGGCTTTACCCAACTTTACCTGGCCCCTTCGGGGATTCCCTTGCGGGCAAGGGCGTCGGCGCGTTCGTTTTCGGGATGCCCGGCATGGCCCTTGACCCAATGCCAGGAAACCTCGTGAGGGGTCAGCGCCGCTTCCAGACGTTGCCATAGATCCTGGTTCTTGACCGGTTTGCGGCTTGCGGTTTTCCAGCCGCGCGCCTTCCAGCCGGGCAGCCAGGTGGTGATGCCGTTTTTTAGATAGGTGCTGTCCGTATAAAGCCGCGCCGACACCGGTCGTGTCAGGCTTTCAAGGGCACGGATTGCCGCCATCATCTCCATCCGGTTGTTCGTCGTGTCCCGCTCGCCGCCACATATTTCGCGCGTCTTTCCGCGAAAGGTAAGGATGGCGCCCCAGCCGCCGGGGCCGGGGTTGCCGCTGCATGCGCCATCGGTAAAAATTTCGGTAATTGTTTCGGTCATGTTGTTTTTCTAGGTGATCCCGTAGGCGCTAGCATCGGTTATGTTTTTGTGGAAGCGAAGCCGGCGTAGGAATTCAAGAGGGTCCTTTGGTTTGACAAGCGCGCCTTGCGGCGGGTTCAGCCAGTCATAGAGCCGGGTCAGCAGAAACCGCATGGCCGCGCCGCGGGCAAGGACGGGCAGGGCCTGAATTTCGCTCGCTTTCAGTGGCCGGATGGTCCGGTAGGCGGCAATCATCTGGCCTGCCTTTGTAATGTTGAAGCTGCCGTCGGTTTCGAAACACCAGGCGTTCAGACAGATCGCAAGGTCGTAGGCGAAGAAATCGTTGCACGCAAAATAAAAGTCGATGAGGCCGGAAAGGTCGTCTTCAAGAAAAAAGACATTGTCCGGAAAAAGGTCAGCATGAATGATGCCTTTCGGCAAATCCACCGGCCAGGCTTCGTGGAGCTTGTCGAGTTCCTCACGAATTTCTGCGGCCAGTCCCGGCCGCACGCTGTCAGCATTTTTTTCGCAGGTCTTGAACAGCGTCTCCCATCCCCTGGGCCCAAAATCATTTTCCCTCGACATGGAAAAATCTTCGCCCGCAAGATGCAGCTCGGCCATGGCGCGCCCTAAAAGATGGCAATGCTTCGGCAGGATACGGCGCGGCCACATGCCTTGCAGAAAGACGACAATCGCAGCGGGTTTGCCGCAAAGGTTGTGCAAGGCCTGGCCGTCACGCCCGTGAATGGGGGTGGGGCAGGCCACGCCGCTTGCGGCGAGATGTTCCATAAGTTCCAGAAAAAACGGCAGATCCTCTCTGGCGACGCGTTTTTCGTAAAGGGTCAGAATATAGGCAGCGGATTCCATCTGCAGAAGGTAGTTCGAATTTTCGACGCCTTCGGCGATGCCCTTGAAGGCGATCAGCTTCCCAAGATCATATTCGGTGACGAACGCACCAAGGTCTTCGTCGGATATTTCCGTGTAGACAGCCATAAACGTAAAGAATCTCCATCGGAAAAACGGTTGTGGTGCATTTCGGCCTAGCGTTTCCGTATTAGGAAGCGCCGCTCGTACAGCTCCATGGCGGCGGGGCCGACCTCGCCCGTTCTTCATGTTCGGAGCCTACTTTAACCATTCTTCCGGCCCTTGAGCAACGACGGCCAGTCCTCTAAAATCGCAGCCACAACCATTGCCGGCAAAGGCAAAGATCAGGCTAGGAAACGTTATGGCATACCCCGTCCGGGCGAAGGAAGGCACCTATTGCACCGATCTTGAGGGCGGTCGCACCTATTTCTGGTGCGCGTGCGGGCTTAGCCGCAAACAACCCTTTTGCGATGGATCGCATGCCGAGGCTGATATGGAGCCTTTGATGTTCACGCCCGAAGAGACGGAGGAGGCAGCGGAACTTTGCGGCTGCAAATTGACCGAAGCCCCCCCTTATTGCGATGGTGGCCAGTCTTGGTGCCGCGACCGTGGGCAACGCTAGCCAGATGGGAAAACTTGCTGTGAATGCGATCCGATCTCGCCAGGGCGGGTTTCTTGTCGCCGTTCTCTTTTTCATTGTCGGTTGTTCGAGCGTTGAGCGCACCGTGACGGACTTTTCGGAACGTGTCGCACCCACCTGTCCAGATATTTTGATCTTAACCGACGCCACAAGGCTGACCCGCTTTTCCAAAGGCTCTTTTGGCGACTTGGCAGACATTCAGTTCGAGGGCGAACTGCGAAGCTTCGATGCCACATGTTCGTGGCAGGAAGGCGCGGTCGTCGTCGAACTTGGGTTGGAATTCGTCATCGCCCGCGGCCCGGCCTATTCGAAAGAAACCGCCGGGCTTCCTTATTTTATCGGGGTAACGGATCTTGATCGAAATGTGCTCTTGAGAGAGACCTTTACGGCAAAACCCAAGCTTCCATCGGGGCAAAAGGCCATTGCCTGGACAGAAAAAATAAAACAGCGCATTCCCCTGGACCCGGGAACGGACGGCGGCGACTATGCCGTTTACATCGGCCTGAAACTTAGCCACGCCGAGCTGGATTACAATCGCCAGTGGTATGGCCGATGAGGCGCGACGGTGGTTTGAATGTGCCTCGCCGGAGGCGGCTGTGACGGCACCGGCGGGTACGCCGCTTCCCACACCGCTTTACGACCTGCACCGCCAGCTTGGCGGCAAGATGGTTGCCTTTTCGGGCTACGCATTGCCCATTCAATATGGCACCGGCATTCTTGCCGAACATCGCCATACGCGCATGGCGGCGTCCCTCTTTGACGTTTCCCATCTTGGCCAGGTGCTTGTCCATGGCGACGACCCGGCGAGCGCCCTTGAAGGCCTTGTGCCGGGCGATCTTCTGGCCCTTCCTCAGGGGCGGATGCGCTACACGCTGTTGACGAATGCGGATGCCGGCATTCGCGACGATCTCATGGTGATCCACGGCCACGATGGCTGGTCGCTGGTCATCAATGCGGGTCCAAAGGCGGCGGACCTTGCCTATCTCAGGGAACATCTTGGCGAAGACCGGATCGAATTCCTTGAGGATCGGGCGATGCTTGCCCTTCAAGGGCCGGCAGCGGCGGGGGTGTTGTCCCGTTTTGCCGGGGGCTGCGCGCAAATGCCTTACCTTTCGGCGGCAAATTTCAAAATTGCGGGGGTGGATGCTTTCGTCACGCGCTCGGGCTATACGGGTGAGGACGGCTTTGAGATTTTGCTTCCCGCCGGGGAGGCGGCCCTTGTGGCTGCGGCGCTGCTGGATGCGCCGGACGTCGCGCCCGCCGGTCTTGGCGCACGCGACAGCCTGCGGCTTGAGGCGGGCCTGTGCCTTTACGGTCACGATCTGGACGCGACGACAACGGTGGTCGAAGCGGGCCTGACCTGGACCATTTCGAAGCGCCGCCGCGCCGAAGGAGGCTATCCGGGGGCCGAAATCGTCCGCTGCGAATTGGCCGAGGGTGCCCGGCGTCGGCGGGTCGGTCTGGTGCCCGATGGGCGCGCCCCGGTCCGCGAAGGGGCCGAGGTGCTGGGCGAAGATGGCCGCCAGATTGGGTGCGTAACCAGCGGCGGCTTTGGCCCGACCGTGGAAGGGCCGGTCGCAATGGGCTATGTTGAAACGGCCTTCGCGGCCATCGATACAAAGGTCCAGATTTTGCTTCGGGGGCGGCCGCTGGCGGCAAAAATTGTGAAGCTGCCTTTCGTCACGACACATTATTATAAGGGCACATGAAAGCACGGGAACCTTAAGGAATGAGCGGCTTGCGATATACAAAAGAACATGAATGGCTCCGCGTGGAGGGTGATGTCGCGACCATTGGCATTACGGATTATGCTCAGGAAAAACTTGGCGACATCGTCTTCATCGACCTGCCGGCACCGGGCAATGCTCTCGTTAAGGGCGGCGAGGCGGCGGTCATCGAATCCGTAAAGGCGGCCAGTGAAATCTATGCGCCCGTGGGTGGCGAGGTTGTCGAGGTGAACCGCGCGCTTGAGGCCGACCCGGCAATCGTCAACGCCGATCCACTTGGCAAGGGGTGGTTTTTAAAACTCCGCCTCGCCGATTCCAGCGAATGCGACGCGCTGATGGAGGAAGCGGCCTATCAGGATTACGTGAAGGAACTTGCCTGATGCGTTACCTGCCGCTGACGGACGAAGACCGTCAGAAAATGCTGGCAATGATCGGGGTTGCTTCGGTTGATGACCTTTTTATCGACGTGCCAAAAGCGGCCAGGCTGACCCGGCCCCTTGACCTTCCCGATCATACGGGCGAGATGGAAGTCGGTCGCGCGATTTCGGCGCTTGCGGCGCAGAACATGGATGCCGGTGCCGTCCCAAGTTTTCTGGGGGCTGGCCTGTATCGTCATTTTGTGCCTGCCACCGTCGATTATCTGATTCAGCGGGGCGAATTTCTTACCGCGTACACGCCCTATCAGCCGGAAATTTCCCAAGGCACGCTGCAGACCCTTTTTGAGTTCCAGACCCAGGTGGCGCTGCTCACCGGGATGGCGGTTGCCAACGCGTCCATGTATGACGGGGCGAGCGCCACGGCCGAGGCGGTCCTGATGGCGCGGCGGATCACGCGTCGGTCGCGCGCTGTTCTTTCCGGTGGCCTGCATCCCCACTACCGGGACGTGGTACGGACCCTGGCCATTGGCGTCGACATTGCGAATTTGCCACCGAAAATGGAAGGCGGGGAGGCTATCTGCGCATTCCTTGATGCCGATACGGCCTGCGTGGTTGTCCAGAACCCGGATTTCTTTGGCAACATCCGTGACCTGAAAGAAATTTCTGCGGCCTGCAAAGCCGCCGGGGCGCTGTTGATCGTCGTCGTGACGGAAGCCCTTTCCCTTGGTGCCATTCAAAGCCCAGGCGAGATGGGCGCCGACATCGTTGCTGCGGAAGGCCAGTCCTTCGGCAATGGGCTGAATTTCGGCGGTCCGACGGTTGGTTTGCTTGCCACCCAGGACCGGTTTGTCCGCCAAATGCCGGGAAGGCTTTGCGGTCAGACGGTGGATGTCGATGGCAGGCGCGGCTGGGTGCTGACCCTGTCAACGCGTGAACAGCATATAAGGCGGGAAAAGGCGACCAGCAACATTTGCACGAATTCCGGCCTTTGCGCCCTGGCCTTTGCCATCCATGTTGCCCTGCTTGGCGAGGAAGGCCTGCGCCGTCTGGCGGCCATCAATCACGAAAAGGCCGTGGCCCTGGCCTCGAAGCTGGCCGATCTTCCCGGGGTTGAACTCGTCACATCGGCCTTCTTCAACGAGTTTACCATCCGCCTGCCTTCGTCTGCGGTGGCGATCGTTGACGATCTGGTGGCAAAGCGGGTTCTTGCCGGTGTGCCGCTTTCGCGTCTTTATCCCGACGCGCCGGAATTTGCGAACGCCCTTCTTGTCGCGGTGACGGAAATGGCTGAAGAAAGCGACATGGACGCCCTTGTCGAAGGGTTGCGCGGGGTGCTTGCATGAGCCCCAGAATAGTGGCCGATCATCGTGGCCTTGATTTCGAGGAACCGCTTCTTTTCGAGCAGGGCGCACCGGGACGCACCGGGGTGGATCTGCCCCAGAAAAAAGGCGGGGAAAATCGCCTGGGCGGCCTTGAAAGGCAGGGCGAGATTGGCCTGCCCGGCCTGTCCGAACCTCAAGTGGTGCGTCACTTCACCCGGCTTAGCCAGAAGAATTTCGGCATCGACAGCGGCTTTTATCCGCTTGGTTCGTGCACAATGAAACACAATCCGCGGCTGAACGAAAAGATGGCGCGTCTGCCGGGCTTTGCCAATCTGCATCCCCTGCAGCCGACCGTCACCGTTCAGGGTGCGCTGGCATTGATGCACGCGGTCGCAGACTGGCTAAAGGTGCTGACGGGTCTGCCGGCGGTGGCCATGTCGCCGGCGGCAGGTGCGCAGGGCGAGCTTTGCGGCATGATGGCGATCCGCGCCGCGCTGGCGGAACGCGGCGATGTGCGCCGGCGTGTGCTGGTTCCGGAATCCGCCCATGGGACGAACCCGGCGACGGCGGCGGCCCTTGGCTATCAGGTGGACTCGGTGCCGGGCGATGCGCGTGGACGTATCGACATCGACGCGTTTCGGGAAAAGCTTGGCGACGACGTTGCAGCGGTCATGCTGACGAACCCGAACACGTGTGGCTTGTTCGAAGATGCCATCCTTGAGGTGGCCGACGCCATTCACGGCATTGGTGGGTTTCTTTACGCGGATGGTGCAAATTTCAACGCCATCGTCGGTCGCGTGCGGCCCGTCGATCTTGGCATTGATTGCATGCATATCAATTTGCACAAGACGTTCTCCACGCCCCATGGTGGCGGTGGCCCGGGCAGTGGCCCGGTTGTTCTTTCAAAGGAACTTGCCCCTTACGCGCCCTATCCTTTTGTTGTCCATGGCGATCAGGGCTTTGCCCTGGTTGAGGGGCAGGACCAATTGCCAGAGGGGGCAAAACCCTTCGGCCGCCTGAAAGGCTTCCACGGTCAGATGGGCATGTTTGTTCGTGCGCTGACCTACATGATGAGCCATGGCGGTGATGGCCTTTGCCAGGTGGCCGAGGATTCGGTTCTAAGCGCAAACTATCTTCTGGCTTCTCTGAAGACGGATCTGTCGGCCCCCTTTGATGGTCCGTGCATGCATGAGGCGCTTTTCGACGATCGTGCGTTCCGTTCCCATGGGATCACGACGCTTGATTTCGCAAAAGCCCTGATTGACGAAGGCTTTCATCCGATGACGATTTATTTTCCCCTCGTTGTTCATGGGGCGCTGTTGATGGAGCCGACGGAAAGCGAGAGTATCGACGGTCTCGACCACTTTATCGGCACGATCAAGAAGCTGTTGGAAAAGCTGAAATCCGGGGACGTTGTCCATTTTCAGGAAGCGCCAAGATTAACGCCGCGCCGCCGCCTGGATGAAACCCAGGCCGCCCGCAACCCGGTGCTTCGTTGGCGCCCGCCGGGGGAAGACCAAAAGGCGTAAGCCGTCCGTGTCGTTTTAGTGGAGTTTTGCCGGCAAATCGGCGACCGCTCGTTCGATCAGCGCGTTCGCCTTCGCGTCGTCGATGTTTTCGGAAAGAACTTTTGCAGCGCTGGCGATGGCAAGCTCGACGGCGCGGGCGCGGATTTCGCGTACCGCTTCCAATTCCGCCTGACGGATGCTTTCCTCTGCCATGTGCTGGCGTCGTTCAAGGGCCGCGTCTAGATCTTTTAGCCCCTTTTCCTGAAGGCGAACGGCTTCTTCCTTCGCATGGGCCATCATTTTCTGCGCCTTCTCTGCCACATCGCGCTGATCCCTCTGGAAGCTTGCGAGTGTGGTTTGCGCCTGCTCGCGCAGCTTTTCGGCTTCTTTGATCTCGTTGCGGATCGTGACGATGCGTTTGTCCAGGAGGCCAAGAATGTTTTCCCGCGCCGGTTTAAAAAGAACGGCGACGAAAATGATAAAGGCCAGAACTTCCCAGAACAGGAGCGATTCAAACATTAGACTTCTTCCTTGATGGCGGCTTCGACGGCGATGGCCACCTGATTTTCCGGCAATTTGGTGCCGATTAGCCGGGCGGCAATGGCGGCGGCGACTTCGGTGGCTACGCTTTTGGTTTCGGCCCGGGCTTTTTCCCGCAATTGCGTGATACGGCTTTCCGCCGCCTTCGTCTTTTCGCCAAGCTCGGCATCGAAGGCGGCGGCTTTTTTCGTGGTGACCTCGGCAAAGGCCTCGGTGGCTTTGCGCAAGACCTCCTGGGCTTCGTTACGCGCCTGGGTCAGGGTTTCCTCATAGGCTCTTGCGGTCGCTTCCGCCTCTTCCTTTAAGGCGGCCGCGCGTTCCAGATTCGCGTCAATTCGATTGCGGCGTTCCTCAAGCACACGTTCAACCGTCGGCAAGGCGAATTTCGCCATGGCGAAGTAAAGCGCGCAGAACGTAAGGATGAGCCACACGATCTGTGGCGCGTAATCCGGAATGACCATCTGTGGCATGGGAGGTCTCCTTCGGCGTCGTTTCTAGCCGAACAGAATGAGGAATGCCATGACGAGGGCGTACAGGGCGACGGCCTCGACCAGGGCAAAGCCCAGCAGGACGTTCCCGAACATCTTTGGTGCGGCTGCCGGATTCCGGAAGCCACCGGCGACATATTCGCCAAAGATCGTGCCGATGCCTACGCCGGCACCTGCAACGCCGATTGTCGCCAGGCCTGCGCCGATTAGTTTTGCCGCTTCAACATCCATGGTTCATTTCCTTCTTCTTTGGGTTGTTGTTTCTGTTTGATCGAATGATTGGGTTTAGTGATGGAGATGGATCGAGTCGCCGATGTAGATGCAGGTCAGCACTGCAAACACATAGGCTTGCAAAAAAGCCACCAGCGTTTCGAGGCCATAAAGCAGAATAATGAAAATAAAGGGCGCAACCCCAAACACGCCAAGCGCAACAACAAAGCCGGCAAATACGGCCAGCATGGTATGGCCGGCCAGCATGTTGGCTGCGAGACGCACGGAAAGGCTGACGGGGCGTGAAAGGTACGAAACCAGTTCAATTGGAACCAGCAACGGCGCCAGGAAAATCGGCACGCCAGGCGGCAGGAAAAATGTAAAAAATCTGAAGCCGTGACGGACGAAACCAAGAATCGTTGCGCCGATAAAGATGCAGGCCGCCAATACGAAGGTGACGATGATGTGGCTGGTGACCGTAAAGCTGTGCGGAATCAGCCCAAGCATGTTGCTGAACAGGATGAACATGAAGAGCGTAAAAATGAGTGGAAAGTAACGCTTGCCTTCCGACCCGATGTTGTCGCGCACGGTTTTGGCGACAAATTCATAGCTGAGTTCCGCCAAAAGCTGCCAGCGGCCCGGCACCATGGCGTGTCGGCGCATGCTTAACGTCATGAACAGCGTCACGGAAACAATGGCAACGAGCATCATTGCCGAGGCGTTCGTGAACGAAACGTCGACGCCGCCAATCTGCAAATCGGCAAAACGCGTGATCGCGAACTGATCTAGGGGGCTATGTTCTTCGGCTGCCACTTGGTTTCCTCATCCTCATTCCGGGGTGGACCTAGTCGTTCTTGCCTTCGGTGTTTTCCTGGTCTTCTTCCGCCTGGGCGTTCAGGCGTAGCCCGGTTTTGTACACATTTAACATACCTCCGGCACCGCCAAGCAGAAGGCATACCAGCAAAAGCCATGGCCCTGTATCCAGCCAGCGGTCCAAAAGCCATCCCATGGCCGCACCGACGAAAAGCGAC